>DATFCE010000113.1:0-7912 GCA_035253365.1 Nitrospiraceae bacterium | reverse complement strand
GATGACCTCGACACCGACCATCAAGCTTGCGGCGAGGAAATGTTCCAACTCGGCCGTTAATTCCGGCACGCGATGAGTTGGTTCCACGCCTTGGCCGCTCGGTCTCATTACGCGGAGATCGCTGTTATAGGCTTCCCGGACAATCAGATTTTTTATCGCACGCTTGAGGTTCCGCGCCTTTGCCAATTTGTCCTGTGTCTGCCGTGACTCCGCGATTTCCGTTTCGACGGCACGATCTAACTCCGCGATCTGTTCCATCAAAGCCGTGATGGCTTGCGCCCGATGCGACCCCGCGAGCGCGTAGTACAGTCCGGTCCTCCGATCATGCCATGAATCGATGATCCGGACATTTTCCAACACCTTGTCGGTCGAAACTTTAGTCACCCGATCCAAGGTCAAACGTCGCTCGGTATTCGGCTGACCGCGTTGCTCCATCACCAGAAACGACTCCCAATCTCGAGACTGGCCGACCACCTCGGCTTTGAAAATTTTGGCCACGGCTTCGTACGCCCGTTCCGCGGCAACCGCCTGGGATTCGCCTTGCCCCACACCCAGCAGATACTGATCGGAAAGATAGTCCCGGCTCGTGCCATTAATCCAGGGCGGACCGGCATGTGAACCGATCCAGCCGCATCCCTCGATTCCCGCCATCAGCAGGCAAAGAGCAGCCCCGATCCATACGCGCGTCCTACGCATTGCCGACTCCTAGGGAATCACTCGTTCTGTCATTAATTTCGTTTCGCCGCCATGCAATGTGACAGCATATCCGGAATCATGCCCGATTCGTCTGCCATTGTGATCGACGGAGTGAGTGCGAAGCTCGTAACTTCCCGGCGGCAACCAAAGCCGGGCGATCTGAATCTCATCAGGCAACGTGCGCCAACTGCGCTTATCCGCTTCTTCGCTGGCAATGGCCAGCGCATGCGCGAGGCTGCCTACAATAAAGCCGATCAGCCTAGCCTCCTTATCTTTTCCGCCGGCGGCTCGCGCCCCGTGGCGAACCCCGTCGGCAAGTCCGTATTTCACGGCGGCTCGCGCGACGGCTTTGACGGAGATGCCGGGCAGCCGATCGGCGAGGGTCTTTTCCGCAACGGCGGTGAAATTCTGAACCAATTGGGTGCGCGCCTGCACCGAGTGTGCGCCATCCGCGGCCGTGACCTCCGCGTAGAGCACGTCGGTCTTCTGTGGGACGAGCACCGGGATGGCGACCCGAACCACGTGCCCATTCAGTCCATAGAGGACGCTTTCCAATGCCCGTCGCTCCTGAGACTGCGCGCGAGGCGGCAGCTTGGTCAAGAGCACGAGTTTCAGGGCATCCAAGCTGACCGGCAGATCAATGAGCCGGTCTTCCTTGCGGGGAGCGCGGCCGTTATAGGTCACCACGATGACTTGCGCAAGGTCATGGGTATCCGAATACGGTTGCCAGACCAACTCGCCGAATTCCCGGCGATATTGTTCGTGCTCCTGATCGAGATGGAGCGCCTGACTCATCCGTAACAGATCCGTGCGAATCGACGGAGGAACCGGCGTACGGGCCCAGGGGCGGGCCTGCTGATACGCCTCATAGGCCTTGCGATACGCGATGAACGCATTATTCAAGTCTCCTGCGATCTCAAAGAACAAGCCGCTGAGGTATCGCGCAAAGGCGTCGTCCCGGTATCCGTCTTTCGGATTCACCCGATCGCCCAACACGTTGAGACGATGATCGATCCGTCTGGCCTCCACCACCGCTTCGTTCCAATTTCCTTGCACGGCGTAATTCAGCCCCTTGATCACATTGATCATCGTCTGTTCATACGGATCACCCTCGTACGTCAATTTGGAATCATTGATCAGAAACGCTTTGGCTTCCGTGCGCAGGTGGCGCGTGTAGAGGCGCTCGATTTCCTGCTCCGCTTGGTCCAGCATGTCGGTGCTGGCTTGATATCGACCCGTCAGATGAAGCGTCATCCCGCGATCCATGAGGTACAGCACATGGCTTTCGGCCCCATAGTCCGGCTCGGCTTGTTCCACGATCTGATCGGCCCGCTGAGTATTTCCGGCCATCAGACTGTCTTCGATGAGCGCGTAGCGGTTCACGGTTCGGCTGCAGGCCGCCGTCCCGAAGAGCACGATCAGGCAAAGCGCCACCCGCATGCACCAGAGGAGATGACGAGAGATCGGCTCGTTACAAATAGAGTGGAAGGAGGGTGAAATGAAAAGTCTCAACAAGACACTTAAAAGAGCATCCGTTTACGTTCGACAACTTTCTTGATTTTTTTCTGCCCGTACCACGTTTTGACATTGCTTTCCAAATCGACTAATTCCAGATCTACTTGGTAAAAGACTGCTTTGATTCCGTCGGCCTCATCCAGAATCGTGGAGATGTTTCCTTTCATGATATAGTCGGCGCCGACCTCTTTCCCGGCCGACTTTTGCGTCTCTTCCCGCGCGTGCACGGCCTGCTCGCGTCGCTCGTCGCGGATTTCTTCCCGCTCACCCTTGCCCGCCACGAAGCTGACCTTTTGTGAATTGGTCAATTCACGCTGCAGATCGGTCACAAATGTTTGCGTATTGATATGCTCATGGCTGCGATTGAGAATCGTGCCGACGACGACCACGGGCGGGCGCCCGTTGGCGCGGGTGTAGGTATCCAACCATGGAAAGGACAGGGCTTCCTTGACCATGGTTTTGGCGACTTCCTGTGAATCCGTGTCGTTCCATCGTCCGCTGAGGTCCGTGACGAGGTTTGTATCCACGCGAGTCACCCGGGTGCTTTTCGAGCAACCGCCGATCGGCATCACCATCACGGCAAACATCGCCGTCAGCATGCTCACCGAATGAAATACACCGTGGCGGAGGCGCGATGTATCTGCCATGGCTTGCGTTCCCGTCATCGCTACCTCGTGGACCGCTTCTCTTCTTCTTTTTCGAGCCGCTCAAATAAGCGGTCGGCATTTTTTCTGACGAAATCACGGACCTGGCTGTTCAATTCCTTGGCTTGAGCCATCGCCTCTTTCATGTCTTGCAAGTTGAGCTTGGTCAGCACGTAGTACGTTCCGCTCTTAGGATCTTTATACTGATCGACCTTTCGCACCCCGTTGAGCGTGACCGCGCTGAAGGTCTTGATTGCGCGCTCGACGTTCTGCTCTTCCGTGTTTCGGGTAAAATCGCCCGCCGTCGTGGACGCTGCATAGTCCCGCATGAGGTACGCGGTATAGGTCTCAAACGTTTTGGCGACTTCGGCACGCGAGCGATTCTCCGCCGCATCCCATGCCAAAGGTTCATTTTTAACACCGGCAATGGAACCGACACCGTAGAATGCCTTTTCTTTGTCGCTGAACGCCGAGGAGCCTTGCTTCACCCATTTCGGAGGGCCTCCGCATGCCGCCAGCGCAAGCATGACGACCACGCCCATACCAACACTGATTAACCGGCTGAATCCTGTTGTGCGAATCATACAGCCGCCTCCTTCATCGGAACCGCGATCCAGGTCAGGTTTGGTGTCTTCTCCAAGCGACCACGATGACAAAACTCCCCAAAATCATACGGGTTTTATGCTAGCATTCACCTTCTGCACTGTCAACGCGACGATTGTGGTGTCGGTGATCAAAATATGTGAATCCATAATCGAGACGGCGGTCGAACAGGAGGTGAACCGTGGCGGAAGTGAAAATTCAAGATGGCATTATCAAGGTGATCGATCTCGATGTGCAGGACCCGAAAGCGGCGGCCGTGCTGGCCGAGTATCCCGAAGGCCGCTGGGCGGAGATCACCAGACGCGCGCTGAAGATTGGGCTGGGGTATCTGAAAGGCGGCGCACAGGACTGAGAAGATTAAAGCTGAGGTCAAGGTGAAGTGAGAATACTTATTTCCGAACTTAACCTCGACCTTAACCCTTAACCTTTTATTGTTTCGTGGGGGGCGCCATGCCGCCGTTTTCCTGGAGATAATTTCTTGCTCGGTTATCTGTCCCGCCGGTTTCAAGATAACGCCGGTAGGCGTCGATGGCTTTCTCTTTGTCTTTGAGGTCCTCGGCGTACAGATCGCCCAATGATAGATACACATCGGAATAATTGGGATTGATCGCGAGCGCTTGCCGCATCGCCTGCTCCGCTTCGGCAAACTGACCCTTTTTCTGATGGATCAACCCGAGCGTATAGGGCGCATCGGGATTCTCCGGAGCATATTTCACGGCCTTTTCGGCTGCCGCCGTGGCTTCCTGAAGGTTTGGAGATAATTCCAGATAGACAAAGCTTTTTAAGACGTAGGCATCACCATAGGTCGGATTGTATTGCAGTGCTTTATTGAGCCGGGCGATGGCGTCGTCGAGCGGCTGCTGTTGCTGGAGCATCGAGAATGCCTGTTCATATTCTTCCTTGGCGGCGGCGATCCGTTCCGCTTCCGTCTTGGGTTCGGGTCTGACTCGATAGGAGCTTTTCTTGCCTTCAATCAGAACCGTATCGCCCTCCCCGTCCAATCGCGCGAATTGGGGGTGCTGAGCCCCCTCCGTCTGTTGTTCGACCTGCTGCGCGACGTAGCCGCCTAATTCGCTGGCCATGACCCATCCATTGTTATCGAGATCGGCGGCGCCTCCTAATCCGGAAATGACGGCTTGAACGAAGGTATCAGCGCCGTCTCGGCGGGCCACTGATTCCCCCTTCCCGGCCGCGGTCAAGATTTGAACTGCCCGCTTCTCGGTTTCAGCTTCCGGGGAAATTCGTCCTTCCAGTGAGAGCTGCTGCGGAGGTGTGACATCCCACCCCGTGAGGCCGGCATCGAACAGAAAGAAGACATGCTTCGACATCATCCGCCGCGAGAAATCCTTTAGATAATCCAGCGTCACCGCTTTCGTCGCATTTCCGACCTGCGCATCCCACGGCACAAGGTATCCGAGGTCCTTTCCGTTCATGTCTTGAGTGGTTCCCGCATGGCCGGCGAAGAAAATCACCACGCGGTCCATCCGGCCGACCTTGCGCGGTAAATAATCCGTGAAAATGGAATTCAAACGGCGGAAGCTCGCATCCTTGTTATACAGCTCCACGACCTCGTCGAACCCCAATTGGCGAAGCGTGTGGGCGACCGCTTTGGCATCCGCCACGGCGCCGTCCACCTTGGGCGCCACCAAATAGTTCTCGATGCCGATCACCAGTCCCCACGACTTGTAATAAAGGCCTTCCGGTTTGCCGATTTGACCGTAGGCCGTAAAGGGAAATGCCAGAAGAAGGAAGAGCAGCAGCACGCGGCGAGCAAATAGGCTCATGGACCCCACATCACCACCACAGACGCTCAAAGCTGACGGCATGCTACGCCTCACGTGTTTTCGCTGTCAAGGAAGGCAGGCTCTTCTGCGAGACTTGCGGATGGCCACCGGCTTCCGCATAATGAGCCGATTTTTTCACTATTCCTGATCTTATCCGAAGGAGCGGCTCTATGGCCACGGATGACAAATTGGATAGTCTTCTCCGCATCAATCGCGTCATACACCCGACCCCGGACACCAAGACCCACGCCTATATCCAAGATTATGAGAGTGAATACCGGAAGTCCGTCTCGGACCCCGAAGCGTTCTGGAATGGAGTCGCCAAGGAACTGGATTGGTTCACGCCGTGGCAGAAACTTCTCGACTGGACCTACCCCTGGGCCAAATGGTTCGTCGGCGCGACCTGCAATATCTCGTACAACTGTCTGGACCGGCACCTCAAGGCCGGCCGCAAAAACAAGGTCGCCGTCATCTGGGTCGGCGAACACGGCGAAGAGCGCATCTTTACCTATGGGGAGCTGTCGCGGCAGGTCAATCGGTGCGCGAATGCGCTCAAACAATTAGGTCTTCGAACGGGCGATCGAGTCACGATTTATTTGCCGAAAATTCCGGAGCAGATCGTCGCCATGTTGGCGTGCGCTCGCCTCGGCATCATCCACAGCGTCGTCTACTCGGGATTCAGCGCACCGGCGCTGGCTAGCCGGATTCAAGATGCCGAAGCTCGGCTTATTATCACCGCGGATATCGGATACGACCGCGGCAAGAGCATCAATCTCAAGAGCGTCGTGGATCAAGCGGTGGCGCAATGCCCAAGTATCGAAAAGATCGTGGTCGTCCGTCGTGAGAAGCCGGGCATCGATCTCTCTGCGCCCAAAGAAATCGATTGGGACGAATGGCTCAAAAGCGAGCGGCCGGTCTGCGAGGCGGAGCGGCTTGATGCAGAGACGCCGCTGTACATTCTGTATACATCCGGCACCACCGGTAAGCCCAAAGGCGTCGTCCATGTGCATGGCGGTTACATGGTCGGTACCTATATCACCACGAAATACGTCTTTGATCTCAAGGAAGACGATGTGTATTTTTGCGTGGCCGATCCCGGCTGGGTCACCGGACACAGTTATATCGTCTATGGGCCATTGCTCAACGGCGCGACGATTTTGACCGCCGAAGGCAAGCCCGATTATCCGAATCCCGGCCGGTGGTGGGAATTGATCGAGCGCTATGGCGTGTCGATTTTCTACACGACGCCGACGGCCGTTCGCCTCTTAATGAAGTACGGTGAAGACTGGCCGAAGAAGTATGACCTTTCGACCTTGCGCGTGCTCGGCAGCGTCGGCGAGCCGATCAACCCGGAAGCCTGGGAGTGGTATCACCGGGTTACCGGAAGTGACAAACCGATCATGGATACGTGGTGGCAGACGGAAACCGGCATGATTCTTATCACCCCTCTACCTTCAGTGCCTCTCAAGCCCGGCTCGGCCACCAGGCCATTTCTCGGCGTCGAGGCCGATGTCGTTGATCGCCAAGGACAACCGGTCCCCCCGAATGCCGGCGGATTTGCCGTGATCAAGAAACCGTGGCCGGCGATGATGCGGACGATTTACAAAGACCCCGATCGTTACCAGGTCTACTGGAACACGATCCCGAATTGTTACACGGCCGGCGACGTCTGCCGTAAGGACGAGGACGGCTATTTCTGGTTCATGGGCCGTGCAGACGATGTAATCAAAGTCGCCGGCAACCGGATAGGCACCGCCGAAGTCGAAAGCGCCCTCGTCAGCCATCCGGCGGTCGCTGAAGCGGCGGTGATCGGGAAACCCCACAAGACCGCCGGCGAGGCGATCAAAGCGTTCGTGATCGTCAAGCAGGGGCAGCAAACTGCCGGCGATCTGACTCAGTCATTGAAGGACCACGTCCTGAAGGAACTCGGCAAGATTGCCGTCCCACAGGAGATCGACATCGTCCCATCATTGCCTAAAACTCGGTCCGGCAAAATCATGCGGCGAGTGCTGAAAGCTAAAGAGCTGGGCCAAGACCCTGGGGATATTTCGACCATTGAAGAATAGTTGTCGGCCGCACCGCCCCCTCTCACATGGAGACTCATGCAAGTCGTATGCTGAACGTTCACTCCTACAGTCGACCCTAGCATGTTTTGCAAACACCTCCTCACTTGCAATTGTTGTTAAACTCTGCGTTTGGAGCCGGAATCATTGCCTTGTCCGTTAGCTTTGGAGGGTGTATGGTTGCCTCGCCGATACATCGCCAAAGAAGGAGCCGACATGAGGACCAATATCGTGATCGAGGATCGACTCCTTCAGCAAGCCATGAGGGCGACCGGTCTATCGACCAACGAGCGGTCGTGGAGGCCGGCTTGAAACTGGTGGTTCAGGTCAACACTCAGACCGGCATCCGACGCCTCAGAGGCAAGGATCCTGGGAAGGCAACTCGATGAATCGCGTACCGGCCGCATTCCGAATGCCTCGTGACCAGCGTCGATACCACAGTGAAACAAGTCTCAGTCGCAGAACTTCTTAAACACTGGCGGTGGAAACCTCTTCGGAATTGTCCCGGAAGGTTTGTGTTGGTGAGTGATGATCCTTGTATCTCGTTAGCAGTGCTTCTCGGCGCGAACTACCAGGCTCAATCATTCATTAGTCAAGCTGCGGACGA
>DATFCE010000112.1:0-5419 GCA_035253365.1 Nitrospiraceae bacterium | reverse complement strand
CATGATTCTCGATCCTCGCATGCGGCCTCATCCATTATCCGGGAGCTTTGATCTCAACAAGCCCGACGCCGCGGTCTCGATTCTCCAACGGGTCCTGCCGATTCGCGCCACCCGCATCACGCCGTATCTCATCTTCTTGACGGCACGATAACGAGGTGCTTCGACATCATGCGTTCAGAAGAAAAACCGGTGACGCGCATAGGGACTTCGGCCTCCTCACGTCGTCTTCCTAAGGAACGCCGCCGATTGGCGGCGGACAATCACGTGGGGAGAATGCCGCATGAGTGGACATCACGTTATTCGCCTAATGGCGTACGGCCTGGCCGCTTTCGCAACGATGGGCATGTGGATGATCGCGCAGGCGCAGGGAACAGACCCGCCACGCGCCGACATGGTCTTCGACATTCCGGCTCAGCCGCTGGCGGAGGCGCTTGAGTCGTTTCGAGTCCCGAGCGGCATACGATTCGTTTACCGAACCGAGGTGGTCCAGAATCGCCGATCTTACGGCGTATCCGGCACCTACATGCCGCTCGACGCGCTTCGGCTCCTCCTCGCCGATACGGGCGTCACGTTTCGCATGATGGAAGAAAAGACGGCCACCTTGGAACCGGCGCCACTGCCGCCCGTCCCCGCCGGGCCCGCGCGCAACCAGACCTCGGCAGAACCGGAAAGCGACTCGCAAGCGAGCGACCCAGCCCAGATCAAGCCGATTAAGATGCCGGAAGTCATCGTGAAGGATGTGCACCAACGGGACGACACAGCAACCTATGTGGCGGAGGAAGCCAGCACCGCGACGCGGACCGACACGCCGCTCATTCAGGTGCCGCAGTCGATCCAGGCGGTGACACAGAAGGTTATTCAGGACCAGCGCGCTGTTCGATTAGAACAGGCGCTGAGGAACGTGAGCGGCGTGGCCCTGGGCGATGTCGGACAATCCGGGATCGCCGCCGATGTCGCGTATTGCCGTGGGTTCCCTTGCGGATATTTCAAGAACTACCTGCGGAATGAAGATCAAAATCAGGTGCTCACTTTTCGGGACATCTCGAATATTCAACGGCTCGAAGTACTCAAGGGTCCCGCATCGGTGCTCTATGGCAGAAGCCAACCAGGCGGCATCATCAACATCCTCACCAAGCAACCGCAGGCAGACCGTTACGCCTCAATCGATCAAATTATAGGCAGTTACAATTACTATCGAACCATGGTCGATGTCACGGGTCCGCTCGACGAGGGGAAAAAGTTACTCTTCCGCGTCACCGGTGCCTATGAAAACACCGAGAGTTTTCGCGATTTCATGCGGGGACAACGTTATTTCGTGGCGCCCGTTTTTACATGGAATGTCAGCAACCAGACGACTATCACCGTGGACGGTGAATACATTCGGGATCGTCGCACCCCAGACTTTGGCGTGCCTGCTATCGGACGGGGGATAGCCGAGGTACCTGACAGTCGTTTCCTTGGCGAGCGGTTCGATACCTTCGCGATCGAGGAGGGGCGCGCCGGCCTCACCGTCGAACATCGATTCAACAGCAACTGGCATATCGAGAGTCGATTTAGGGCCGATAGATCCACAGCGTCGGCCTATCGAACCACCGGGATAACTGTGACGCCCAACAATCAGTCAGTCACGCGATTTTTCTTCGATCAATTAGCTCCGATATCCAGTTACTACTGGCGGAACGATGTGATCGGCAAATTCAGCACCGGATCCATCGGGCACAATCTGCTGACCGGTGTTGAAATCGGAAGACAGTATGCCTCGTACGATCAAGCCTCGGTCCCGTTTACAGCGATCAATATTTTTAACCCTGTCTATGGACAGACCCCCGCGCCGATTCTACAACGAACACCGTTCAGCCATAATTTCGCGAATGCGCTCGGCGGCTATGTGCAAGACCAAATATCGTTGCTCGACAACCTTCATGTCTTGATCGGCGCTCGTGGTGATTACTTCTATCAGCACAGCAACGTCGCCGGCACGGATACCACGGCGGAAAACTATGCGTTCAGTCCCCGAATCGGCGTGACCTATCTTCCGATTCGGCAAGTCTCCGTCTACGCCAATGTCACGCGCTCGTTCATCCCGAACTTCGGTCCTTTTACAGCAGCACGCAATCAATTCGATCCGTCGACCGGGACGCAATATGAAGCCGGGATCAAGACCGACATTGTGCCGGGCCGGTTGACCTCGACCTTGGCCGTCTACCGGATCCTCAAGACAAACGTCCTGGCGGCGGATCCAACCAACCCCCTATTCTTTGTTCAGACCGGCGCACAGCGGAGTCAAGGCATCGAGTTCGACCTCAGAGCTCAATTACTGCCCGGCTGGAACATCATCGCCACCTATGCCTATACGGATGCTCGGATCGCCGCGGATACCACCATACAGGTCGGAAATCGGATACCGTTGATCGCGAGACACACGGGTAGCATCTGGACGACCTACGACATCCAAGATGGCCCCTTGAAGGGATTCGGGGCTGGCGCCGGGATCTTTGCCGTCAGCGAGCGTGCCGGAGACTTGGCGAACACGTTCGAGCTACCGGGCTATGTGCGGACCGATGCCGCGCTCTACTATCGCAAGCCGGAAATGTTCACCCGCACCAATCTCATCGCGCAATTGAACATCCAAAATTTGCTCGACCAGGAGTATTTTTACAGTGGGGGTGGGGGCCGCGCCTCCGCCGCCTTTTTCGGCGCCCCCCTGACGGTCCTCGGTTCTATCAAGCTGGAATTCTTTTGAGCCAAGGTATGAGATGATGATTGCCACGCTTAAAGGTTGGTACTTCATCCACAAGTGGAGCAGTCTCGTCTGTACGGTCTTCCTTCTCTTGCTGTGCCTGACGGGACTGCCGCTGATCTTTCGCGATGAACTTGCGGTGTGGCTGGGCGATGCGGTTGAGCCACCCGAGCATGTCACAGCCACGGAAGTCGTGACACTCGATGCGTTGATCAAGGATGCTCAGTCGCGGCGGCCGCACGATCATGTGAGATTTCTCACGCTCGACGACGACAGTCCGGCCTGGTTCGTGTCGTTGGGAAAGACACTCACGGCGCAAGATAATAGCGCTCTGTTCATGTATGACGCGCGCACCGGCGCGTTTTTGCACGATCCGCCGACGAACGAGGGCTTGATGAATCTACTCTTTAAGCTCCACGTCGAGCTGCTGGCCGGACTCCCCGGCACGTTGTTTCTTGGCGCCATGGGCGTGATCTTTTTGGCATCAGTTGTCTCCGGCATCGTCGTGTACGGACCGTTCATGCGAAAACTACCGTTCGGGACGATTCGCCAAGACGGCAGCTTCCGGCGTACGTGGTTGGACCTGCACAATCTGCTCGGCATCGTGACGGTCCTGTGGGTGCTTGTGGTGGGAGCGACCGGCGTGGTCAATACATTAGACCGTCCCCTCTTGGCCTACTGGCAGATGACGGAGATCGCCGACATGATCACGCCCTGGAAGGATAAGTCCGTTCCAGCAATGATGAAGCCGGTGGATGATGTGGTCAAGACGGCGCAAGCGGCTGCTCCCGACATGATCGTTCGGTTCATCGCGTTTCCAGGCACACTGTTCGCCGGCCCGCATCACTACATGGTCTTCATGCGCGGCCAGACGCCACTGACCGAGCGGCTGTTGAAGCCCTTGTTGGTTGATGCGGCGACCGCCCAGGTGAGCGACGCCAGGAATCTGCCTTGGTACCTGACCGTATTGCTGCTGTCGCAGCCGCTGCATTTCGGTGACTATGGCGGGATGCCGTTAAAAGTCGTGTGGGCTGTGCTGGATGTTGTTACGATCCTCGTGTTGGTCAGCGGACTGTATCTGTGGTCGAAGAAACGGAACATGTCCGTCGAACAACTGTTGATACAGACCGAATCCGACCGTGAGATGGTCCCATCTTCACCACAGGGCACGGTGCTACCGTGACCCGGCCTCTGTCGACTCGCCAGATCTGGGGCATGCCCATCCTATTGTCGTTCCTCAGCGCCGTTGGACTCGTGTCGGCGCTCCTGGGAGACGGAATCTGGGATGCCCTCTCGTGGGTGGCGCTGGCCACCCCGCCGGCAGCAATCGCCTGGGCCCTGTATCGTCCTGCGAGATGAGCGGACGTTGAAAGAATCACATCTGTACGCTGTCGAGCACTTCAAGGTCAGCGTCCAGCGGTTTCTGAGTGATTAAAGTACGACCATCACTTGCAGCAGTCTGAACCCGTTTGAGTCTGTTCCAGCATCCGCTCCATTCTCGTTCTCTATGCCATCACCTGCTTCCTCCGACAGCCTTTCTTCACCGGTTTCTTATGGCAGTAAAATCCGAGAGAATTCTCACGCTGATTACGCGTTAGACCTTTAAAAGCGAACCTGCTCGGCGACCCGCTAACCATTTCCGGCGTATAAACATGTACCATCCGGCGGCTAAACATTCCCGTGGTCATCTTACTCAGGATTATCGCCTAACCGACCCCGCTTCCACATATGTGAACCCCTCACGAACATTGAAGACGAGGAGATCATCATGCAGTTGCTCCGGAAAACTATTTCAGGAATCTTTGTCGCGGCCGCTCTGCAGAGCGTATGCCTTTCTTCAGCCCTGAGCGAGGGCTATGTTCAGACCAACCTTGTCGCGAACAATCCCGACTTCAATCCTCAAATTGTCGATCCGCTGGTCGTGAACGCCTGGGGAATCGCCTTGCGCCCCGCCGGCGCTGGAGGGCACTGGTGGATCAACAATACGGACACCGGAACCGTGACCGAATATGTCGGCGACGTGCCCGGCACGCCCTTGTTCCAGGATGATCTCAAGGTGGTAACAGTTGCGCCGCCTCCCGGCAGCCCTTCAGGAACCGCTTCAACACCGACCGGAATCGTCTTTAGCGGCCATGCATCTGATTTTACGGTCAGCGGCGAAGGAATTACCGGTCCCAGTCGATTCATGTTTTCGACTGAAGACGGTACGGTGTCGGGATGGACCGAACGAGCAGCGAACGGTGGATTCGAGCGTCAAACGATTTCCGTAATCACCGTGGATAATTCGGTGCAGGGCGCAATTTACAAAGGCTTAGCGGTTACGACTGAGCCTTCTAATAATCACCTATTTGCCACCAACTTTGGTCAGAACCGGATCGATGCCTGGGATAAGCAGTTTCAGCCGATTACGCCGCTAGGCGGTTTTTTAGTTCCTGGCGGGGCGATTCCCAAAGATTTCGCACCGTTCAACATCCAGAACCTCAACGGTATTCTCTATGTTACGTATGCGCAGCTCAGCGGAACTCCAGGGGAAGAACTTCAAGGCGCGGGGCTGGGTTACCTTGCGTCCTTCGATACGAATGGCAATTTGCTTCACGTATGGGAAGGCAAGGGATTATTGAATGCGCCCTGGGGCTTAACCATTGCGCCATCGAATTTCGGCGAGTTCAGCGATGCTCT
>DATFCE010000111.1:0-5684 GCA_035253365.1 Nitrospiraceae bacterium | reverse complement strand
CGGGGTTTTCGCTCAGTCTGCAGAATTACGTCTTCGATATCGTCCCCCAAGAGGACCGCGCCAAAGGCGTCGCCATTTCGAACACGGTCAATGCGCTGGGGTCGGGCGCAGGAGCCTTGCTCGGAGGATGGTTGGCGTCGGTGGCCCCGTCACATCTGTTCCTATTCGGGGCTACCCTACCGTTGATTTCCAATCTGCCGGTTTTGTTCCTTGTCTCCGGCATCCTGCGATTCGTCGTGTCCATGACCTTGCTCAAAACCTTCGATGAAGGCCGGACGGTCACCCCTATCTCACACCTGCGGTTCGTCCATGAGCTCCCCCTGATCAAGCCGTTGGCCACGGCCATCGGCCAGCGGTTCTCTCGCCGTTAGAAGTCTGGGAAGTTCGCAATTGCCGTAGACCTCCATGGTGGTGTAAGGTACAGGTTTCGGCGATGGATAGAGCGACGCTGATCTTTGACGTTTGATTGTTGTTTCGGCATACGCCGTCACCTCAGCAGGAGGATAGACATGATCCCGAAATCCTTACTCAGAAATCTCGGGTCATGGTGTCTGATTATCGTCGCATCGGGTGTAACCGCCGGATGCAGCACGCCTCCACCGCCCTTGCCCAATCTGAATATATCTCTGGAGAAAGTGGATTCAAACCGGCCGCCGCTCGGCGCCAATCTCATTGTGAGCGGAGCGGGATTTACGGCGGGGAGCCAGGCCAGCATCACGGTGAGCAATACGAACCCCGACGGGACTCGACAGACGCAGAACGTCGCCGTCGATGCCCGAGGTCGCTTTTCCGCTCCCTTTCCCTTCTTGTGCATCAGTTATTCCAAGCAGCAGGCGGATCGCGAGATGCTCGTGAAGGTCCGTGACATCAAGACGGGGCGCTTGACCGAGGCCTCAATCAAGGCCGATGGTTTTTGGGCCTGCCGCGCGACCACGATGACCAATAACGGGTAGACATTTCTGTCCTCTCTCGCTCAATAACATATGGCCCTTTCCTGATGCGGACCAGCCGCGCGCTTCCAGACTATATCCGGCCGAAAGTCCTGATATTGTTCGTCGGAATCAATCCGGGAATCAGGTCTGCCCACCTCCGCCATCACTTTGCAGGGTATAGCAACCGATTCTGGAAGCTTCTGTACGAATCAGGCATCGTGCCGAGACCCGTCACCTACGAGGACGACGCTCAATTACCGGACTGGGGATGCGGAATTACGAATGTGATCGACCGGCCAAGTCGTGGCATTGATGAGCTAAGGCCTGAAGAATATGCCGAGGGCCGCCAAACATTGGCGGCAAAGATCCGGCGCTATCAGCCTGGGGTCGTGGCGCTGCTGGGAATCACGATCTATCACATCCTCTTTCCAGAGTGGGCCAAACGCGCTCGGACGCCAATGGGGAAAGCAACCACCTGCATCGGCCCGCAGCCCGTGACACTGGGCGGGTGCCGAGTCTTTGTGCTACCGAATCCAAGTGGGCGTAACGCGCATTATTCGTACAATCGTATGCTCGATGCGTATGTATCCTTGCGCGACTACGCTCAGACGCTCAGCCCTCCGTGCCTGTAACCTCCTGGACTGTGCCTTCTTGGATACGCTGGCTATCTCTTCGGCTACACAATGCGCGTCAAAAACGAAACACAGGCGATCGCCTCCTTGCCAAATCAGTGGCTCCAGGGCATTTCACTCCAAGGTCCGGACTTTGCTAAATATCTTCACGCGGCCTGCATGCGACTGAAGCACAGTGTGGGAGGCAAAGGGGAATCATGAAAATCGTGTGCGCCTGGTGCGCTAAGGAAGGCAAGCTGACGCTAGTCGAAGAAAAGGCTCCGCTGGCCGACTGGCGAGAGACCCACGGAATCTGTCCGGCGCATGAGGATCGATTAGAGGCCAATGAAGAAACATCGATGAAGCCTTTCAGTCCATGAAACGGGGCGAATCCCAATCGATGCTCTTCATTTCTTTGAACTGATGTGTAGAGATCTGCTTCCCGCTTGATCGCTCTTCACTTCGCTCCAGTAGGCCATTCAAAGGTCACCAAGAGACCGAGGTGATCCGACAATCGAGCCCCATGCTCGTTGCGTCGAGCAGTCACCAATTCAATGCTCGTCAAATAGGGCCGTAGCTCTTGGCTCACCCACGCATAATCGATTCGCTTATCCGGTGCATGTGATTCGTAGGTGGAGCCGTCCTCGCCGGGGCGCAAAGCCGACCAGGCATCCGTCCATCCTTCTTTAGCCAGCCGGCCCATGGGGCCGTTCTGTGGCGGTGTATTGAGATCGCCGATCAACAATCGCGGCCCGGTGAAGCCATTCATGAAGCGCAACGCCTCTTCCACATTCGCGGTAGCTTGCTCCTGCACCCAGGAATAATGGCTGTTGAACAGCGACAAGGGTGGATTTTCCAGGCGCGCGTGCAGGACAAGACGCGGGGTCGCATCCTGCTCGCCGTGCGGATTGGACACCATCCTCAATGGATGGTGAGTGACGTCCGACAGTGGAAGGCGTGAGAGAAACGCCGATCCGTCTTGCCTGCCTGCTCCATCGTCGGCCGCTGCCTGGAAGTGGACATGCGTGAATGCCGGAAGAAGCGCCGCGAGCTGCGCGGCCTGGTCTGTCCCGTCTTCAACCGCCGGATCTTTCCGGACCGCTTGAAATGCAATGATGTCGGGAGAGAGGTCTTGAATCTTCTCGGCGATAAGCGCCCGACGCATTTTCCACGGACCGTGCTTGTCTTCCAAAAAATTCAGGTTCAAGGTCATCACTCTCATAGACATCCTACCTGATCCATCGTGATTTTAAAGATGGCCGTCACTGTAAAATCGTCCGGCACCCGGCGTGAATAAGTCATTGAGAAGGCGAAAGTCAGCGTATGGAAAAACAGCAGGTCAGCGGGGCGGCTGTGGAGATTTACGATTCAGCTCAGCGTGATAGCGTATGCCTTTTTTGTCGACCCCATCGATCTCCAGCATGGGCTGGCCGCCCTGCTCGTGGAGCGTGTAGGTGGCGTGTCCCTTGTCCGATTCTGAATGCAGAATTCCATTCTCCAGATGGAGCGGCCCCCGTCCACTGAAGACGCCGATCATCCGGTAATCCGCAAATTCAAAGGTACCGTCTCCTTCTGCCCCATTGTCGGTAATCATGACGGTGATCCAGCTGCCGCCATAGTCGCCAAAGATCATCTCAGGTGGTTTTGGCGTCTCCTCCAACATCCCTTCCCATTTGCCGGTCACGGTACGGATGTCCGAAATAGGAATGGCAGCGGAAGGACGTGGCTCACGGGATGGAGGCCGTGCACACGCCACGAGCATGACGGCGATACATGCCAGAGCGACCAACGCCGCGACCCGCCTAATTCTCACTACCACGGTCTCCTCCAGTCAATTCTTTCCCCACAATTCCTGAAGCCGTTGCGCCCGGCCACAGTTGAATTTATAAAATTTATAGCGGAACGGATTTTTCTGATAGAAGTTCTGATGGTACTCCTCTGCCGGATAAAATTCCGAGACCGGTACGATTTCGGTGGCGAGCGCTTCTTTGAACGGCTTGGATTGCTCCAGATGCTGCTTTGATTCCTCCGCCAGGCGTTTTTGTGTTTCGTCATGATAGAAGATGGCGGAGCGATATTGATTGCCTTGGTCGCAGAATTGCCGGTCCGGGGTGGTTGGGTCGATGTTGTGCCAAAAGACATCCAGAATTTGCGCATAGCCGACTTTGGTAGGATCGTAGACGATCTGGACCGACTCCGCATGGCCGGTGCCGCCGGCCGACACTTCCTCATACGTCGGATTCGCCTGCCGTCCGCCCGTGTACCCGGATGTCGTCGAGATGACGCCGTTTATCTTATCCAGCGCTTCCTCCAGACACCAGAAACAGCCGCCCGCAAACGTCGCCTTCGCGAGTCGAGTGCCCTCCGGCGCCGGACTCGGTGTCTCGGCGCCGCCCGAAACGGCGGCAAGCAGACCCACGCTCATCAGAAGCGCGATGATACGCATCGTGACCATGCTCATTAGTCTACTACAATCACGGATCGTTACACACGCTCCAAAAATTCTGCCGTATCCAGACGTGCCGGCCTCGCTGGTTGGATGCAGTCTTTCTACGCTATGATGAAGCCGTGTAGGCTGGTTGATCGACGTACGGAGGTGGACAATGGCCGTGAAAGTCTATGGCGTCAACCATGTGGTGATCGAGGTCGATGACGCGGAGAAGGCCGTGCAATTTTATTCGGATGTGTTCAATCTGGAAATGCTGCGCGGCGGTGAAGGGGCCGCCTGGTGCAAGCTTGGTGAGCATCAGTTCTTGGCCATCTTCGAAGTAGATGAGCTGCAGCCGGATCGCATGAAGCACTTCGGCATGATGGTCCGCGACGAGGCGCAGGTTCGCGAAGTGCGGGAGAAGCTCACGAAGAAGTATGGACTGCGGCTGGAGCCGGGATTCGGGTGTGATTTTCGTGATCCTTGGGGCAATCGCATCCAGGTCGTGGATCTCCATGATGAATCGCTCGTCTGGCTTTTGCCCTATGCCGAAGTGCAAAAGGCCGGCGTTCAATTCTCTGAAGAAACGCCGGCGTAGTCCCAAGCCCCGATTTGCCGAACGCCGGGACCGGCTCGGACTTCGCCGTCGTTAAAACCGATGCTCGCCTCCCACCGACACGATCGTATCGGTGAAGCTTCGAGTTTCAGCGGTAGAGGAGCGCTGAGTGCGCTGAAAGCTTACGAACACGCTGGAGGCTGCCGTCAGGCGATAGCGAAACTCGGCGGTCCCCTGATGGGTCTGATCCTGCCGATTCAGGTGGGTATCACCGACCAGGTCGCTGGTGAAATCTTTGAGTCGATAGACGTACAGAAGGTGAAGGGTCAGAGGGCGGATCAGACGAATATCGGCGCCGGCCGTCACCGCGTGTTGCCGATAGGAAATATCATCATTGAAGCGCGTGTCCCCTTGCCCATCGGCCAATCCGCGCTCATACAAATACCCCAAGATGGCGGTGATCCAGGGTGTCATCATCCAGGCGAGAAGCGGCCCGGCCGTCCAGAACCGCGTGTCCCGCTCAGCGAACGCGTCATTGAACAATCGCAATCCGTACCGGCTGATCAGCGTGACGCTCCAGGCTTCGGTCAATCGATGTTCCAGCTCCGCCCGCCAAGTGTGCGAGGTCACCCGCTCCCCCTCGATCAATCGTTCACCGGTTCTGCGCTCGAAGTTGGGGCCGAGGAAGAGATTCGGCAGATAGCGGTACCGCAGCAAGAGTTGGGTCTGGGAAGAGAATGCCTGTCTCGCCTGGACGCGGTAGTCCGCATGGTTGAAGATAGGATTATTGGTATAGATAAAGCCGTGCGCTTTGACCGAGAATTCGGTCGCCCCCAGCGCCGGACGGAACTTGCGAATGACTTCCACCGCGGGTTCCCAAATCACGTCTTCGGGTTTGTCTAACGGGACGAATGTGGGGAGGCTGGGATCTTCACTAAAACGGGCCCGGCGCGCAGATGAAAATTGAAAGGCATCATTCGTATAGGAGACCTGTCCATCGGTGACCACCGCCCATTGCGCCTGTCCCGCTATCGGCATGCCCGGGAGGGCCATCAGTAGGAGCGCCCAGACTACTCCCGTCTTGCTCGCTCGTGGACGGGGCATACCGACACGTCATGGATTGCCGAAGGATCGGATATACAGCACCACTTGCCACG
>DATFCE010000110.1:0-2710 GCA_035253365.1 Nitrospiraceae bacterium | reverse complement strand
TGGACGCCTACTGACGCTGACTGGCGGCGCGGCGGAAGAATCCTCGCACAGTTAGCTCTGCAGCATGGGTGGGATGCAAAAAGAATTCAGGATCTCCAGAATGATGTAATTGCCCTGACTGCTCGCCAATACGGCGCCACCTTCATTACCACCAACCGAAAGGACTTCGAAGAGCTTAGCAGGATCATAGAATTTCAAACTATCTATGTATGACAGTCTGCATCACATCGATTCAGGGCGTCCCTCTTGGTTGCATGTTCGATGGATCTATCATGCTGTGTTTCGGATCGTTCTGCAAGACCTTTCCCTGAAATCCTGGAGCGCTAAATAATGAATTGGGCACAGTTTAAGAAGAATATCGGCATGCGGGTTCAGCTTGAGCCGATAGCATGCAGCTTGAATGCACTTGGGAATGAGCTTCCCGACGAAAACGACGATTGGATCGTGGAAAACATTTCCGAAGCGGGTGCTGTGACCCTGCGCAACGTCAGAACAGATAACATCGCTACGCTAGGGAAGGACCATATATATGATTTTCGGTCGAACCCGGCTCGCGGAGTAACGTACGGCTTCTTAGTTCTTAAGATGCAAATTTTTCTGCAAGGAAATAAATTCTGGCTCCGACCAAATGCAAGGCCTGGTGAACGTATCGGCGCTCAAATGTCTTCACGTCAAAGACCAACGTGGACACAATTTATAAGGGTGGATGCGACTGAATCCATTCCCCCGAATGCATCGTTTGCGAGGATTCAATACAAATTGTGGAGTGATGATGCCAATGTTCCCCTCATGATTCGCGTCGCCTCGGAGCATGACGGCAAGTTGGCGCAAGAGTTGTCTGGTCCATCAGGCGTCGTGGAACAGATGATTACGGAGAAACAAATCTTCTATGTCAGTTTCTCCCATCCGCGCGTTCGATATGAGATCGGGATTTTGGGATATAAGTTTGATTGACCGACTCAAGCATGCGCACGATCAGCATAAGGCCAGATTAACGGCATATATAGAGTGATACTACAGGGGTCAGGCCTTGAATATCGCACTCCTATAAGGATCGAGTTTGGCGTTCTTGGCGTAACTACAGCCGGCACTGATCTTTGGATGGAATGCAACAGATCATCTGAACCGGCGTGGCCGAGTCGGCGAGGAAACAGTGTTGCTCGTTCGGCGCGATATAGACGGAGTCGCCCGGCTTGAACGGCGTCTCTTTTCCTTCCGTGCGCACCCGTCCTGTTCCTGAAATGATGTAGACCTCGTGTTCCCAGGCGTGGGTGTGGTATGGCGTGCCGGCGCCCGGCTGCACGTCGAAGACCCGCATGGCGAAGTTTGGGGCACCATCCCGCGAGGTGATCATCTCCCGAATCTGCACGCCTTCCGGCACGGCTTGATAGCTGGTTGGTGATACGTCCTTGTAAGATTTGATCAGCATGTGCGCCCTCCATTTCGATTGCAGCCCGATGCTAGCATGAGGAAAACAAAGGATCAACGCGCTCCCTTGCAGGTCTCTCATCGCAAATCGACTCACGCTGATGACAGTATGATAAAAAGAAAACCCGGACGATCTTTTGCCATCAGTGGAGGATAATCTATGCCGACATCCAATCATTCCGAAGGCCCCACCCCTGGGCTCTTTTTCCAGACAGCCAATGCCTATCAACGGACCCAAGCTTTGAAGGCGGCCGTTGAGCTGGATCTATTCACGGCGATCGGCGAAGGGAAGAATACCGTGCCAGACCTCGCAGAGCGGTGCGGCGCAGCGGAACGAGGCGCACGAATTCTGGCTGACTATCTCACGATCCAAGGCTTTCTCACAAAGGAGGGAAAGCGGTACACGCTGACGCAGGACTCGGCGGTGTTTCTCGACCGACGGTCTCCCGCGTATATGGGATCGGTCCTCGGATTTCTGCTCGCGCCCAAGTTCACCGAGGCGTTTAAGAACGTCGCCGATGCGGTTCGGAAGGGAGGGACCGTGGCGGGCGAGGCGGGTACCGTGTCGCCGGAACATCCACTGTGGGTTGAATTCGCCAAATCCATGATTCCGATGATGGCCAAGGCGGCGGAGGGAATCGCGCGGCTCGTCAAGGACACTCAACCGAATGTCAAAAAAGTGCTGGATATCGCCGCGGGTCATGGATTGTTCGGCGTGGAAATTGCCAAGCAGTGTTCACAAGCCGAGATCGTGGCGCTTGATTGGGGCAACGTCTTAACCGTCGCGCAGGAGCTGGCGCGCCAGGCCGGCATCCATGATCGCTATCGGACCATCGCCGGTGATGCGTTCCATGAGGACTTTGGGCAGGGATACGATCTTGTGCTGCTCACTAATTTTCTTCACCATTTCTCACCGGCGATGTGTGAGGCGCTCCTCCGCAAGGTCCATCAATGTCTTGTTCCAAATGGGCGAGTCATGACTCTGGAATTTGTGCCCAACGAAGATCGCGTCACGCCTCCCATGGTGGCCGAGTTTGGCTTGATCATGCTGGCGACGACACCAGAGGGCGATGCGTACACGCTGAACGAATATCAGCAGATGTTCCGCAATGCTGGCTTTTCGAGGACCGACGCGCACACATTACCCGGCTCAATGGAGCAGGTGCTGGTCTCGTACAAGTGATAGAAGTCGAGTTCTGATTGACGCTTGATTCACGCATACGCAGACTCTGCCAAGTCTTATTACTTCGCCCGGAGTCTTCGCTCGAGCACTGAGATGCTT
>DATFCE010000109.1:0-13017 GCA_035253365.1 Nitrospiraceae bacterium | reverse complement strand
TCTTGGTCGTGGGATCCACCGTCCTGGTTTCCAGCGCCGCCGCGGCCATCACAATTTTAAACGTGGATCCGGGCGGATACTGGCCTTGGGTAGCGCGATTGTTGAGGGGGCGGCCTTCATTCTGGACAATTTCATCCCATTGCTTAGCGGTCAATTCGCGGGAGAGGATGTTGGGATCAAAGCCCGGGCGGCTGGCCAGGGCGAGCACTTCGCCATTTCGCGGATCCAAGGCCACGATCGCCCCCGCCTCCTGCCCCAATAGATTTTCAGCCACCTTTTGCAAGCGAATGTCGATCGTCATGTAGAGATCATCGCCGGCGTCCGGTCTCTGGACCTGCACGACTCGTTTTTCATGACCCGTGGCGTCTACTTCGATGATTTTCTGACCGATTCGCCCGCGGAGGAAACTATCGTAGGTCTTTTCAATTCCATACTGGCCCACGATACTGCCTTGGTGCAGCTCCACATTTTCAGGCCGCTCCAATTGATCCGCCGAGATCTCTCCCACGTACCCAGCCAGGTGCGCCGCGCTGGTCCCGGCCGGATAATTTCGCTGGGACTCGGCTCGAATCTCGACGCCAGGCAAATCCAGCCGGTGCGATTCGACCAGCGCCGCCTCGCGCAAGGTCAGCCCGCCCTTGATCTTGCGAGGCACCAACTTACCGCCTCGTTCGGAAAGCTTCTTGCGCACCTGCTCCGCGTCCAGCCCAATAAGGGATTGCAGCCCTGTGATTAAGCCTTCCCGGTCTTTCACATCTTCGAGGGTGACATACAGAGTAAAACTCGGCACGTTATTGGCCAGCAATTCTCCATTGCGATCATAAATGAGGCCGCGAGCCGGCTCGATCAAGACGGAACGGGTCCGGTTGTTGTCCGACAGATTGCGATAGTACGCGCCCTCGCGAATTTGGAGGTGCCACAAGCGAATGCCCAGCAACACCAAGCCCAACAAGAGTCCCACTTTCAAAATAGTGAGACGCCGCTGGACCTCACGAAGCTCGCTATATCCCGGGTCGAGTTCCGACATACGAAGTCACAATGATGATGTTCATCCCTCGAAAGAAATCCGCCCCTCGTGGAAACCACGGGGTTCTCTCCGGCGTCCGGCTATGATCCAATACATCGCCGCGCCGAGTGCGGCATCATACACCGCTTGCGGCAGGAGCACAGACTGAACAAAAACCAATGCGTCCGACAACCCTTCTCCGGACCAACTCCACAACACAAACACCAACCCGGAAAGGATCGAGGCGCTCAGCAAGAGGGCCACCACCGCCAGATTGGTCGTATTGGCGAGATGGCGGCCGGCCAAACCGGCCAGCAATCCGATCAATCCTTTTGTCATGAGGTTCAGTCCCGAATCTCCGCCCGAAAAGACGTCTTGGACAAATCCCAATGCCAAGCCCATCATGACCCCGTCGAATTCTCCGGCCAAAAAACCTATCAGGAAAGAGGCAATCAAACACAGATCCGGCCGGACGCCGCCGAGGCTCAGATACTGAAGGACGGTTGTCTGGATCGGGACCAGTGCGATGAGCAGTCCGATGTAGAGGGTCTGTTTTACGGCCGTTTCTCCTTCTGTTCCGCGCCACCGTCAACGGAGCGCGGCACCGTGATGACCAATACCTCTTCCAGCTTCGAGAGATCCGCTTCAGGAGTAATTTCCGCCGATTGGAACAGCTCACCTTCTTCCTTGTGAATACTCGTAATAGTCCCCACCACGACGCCACGCGGGAATCCGCCGGTCAGGCCGGACGTCACGACTACATCCCCTTCGCGTACGCCTGACAGGAGCGGAAGATATTTGATCCGAGCCCGGCCGTGCGGCGTCCCTTCAATGATCCCCTCGTCCCGGCTCCGCTGAACAATACCGGCAATCGCATTGTGCGGGTCGGTCACAAGCAGGACCACCGAAGATGACGGGCCGGTCTTAATTACGCGTCCCACGACGCCGACCGGCGTGATGACTCCCATGTCTACGCGAACCCCGTCACCTTCTCCTTTATTCAGCACCACGCCCCGATACAGGTTGCTCGCGTCATGTCCGATGACCTGCGCCGCGATCGTACGGTGAGGAGTGCGTTGCTTGAATTCCAGCAATGCCGCCAGGCGGGCGTTTGACGCTGCGGCCTCGCGCAATTCACTATTCTCCTGACGGAAGGAAAGAAGTTCACGCCGAAGCTGCTGGTTCTCATCATGGAGTCCTCGCAAGGCAACATAGCCCTGCCACACGTCTCTGATGCTGTGGTCGAGAGCGGTCAAGGCTTCCAAGGGGAGGGAGACGACATAAGCAACCGGCTGGCCGAGACTCTGCATCAAATCCCGGCTCTGTTTCGGGAGCAGGAACATAATGGAAAGCAGGAGCGCAAACAGCAGGAGAATCAGTCGCGTTGTGCCCGACAGAGAGCGAAGCATGAACCATCCCTATACAGGAGGGCCCGCCTCAACGGGCGCTGCTGCATTGCGACATCACCGAAACTTTGCGAAGCAGATCCAGCTCATCGAGGATCTTTCCAACCCCGAGGACCACCGACGTCAAGGGGTCGTCCACAGTGATGATCGGAAGGTTGGTTTCCTCACGAAACCGCGTGTCCATCCCTTTCAGCAACGATCCGCCCCCCGTCAGGACAATCCCGCGATCGATGATGTCGCCCGCCAGTTCCGGCGGCGTATTTTCCAATGCTATCTTAATGGCATTGACGATCGTCCCGATCGGTTCCTGAAGCGCTTCTCGAATTTCCGCGTCGTCCACCACAAGCGTGCGGGGGATGCCCGAAATCAAGTCCCTCCCTTTGATCATCATCGTCTTCTTTTCTTCAAAAGGATACGCGGAGCCGATCTCAACCTTCACCCGTTCGGCCATGTGCTCACCGATCAGAAGATTATATTTTTTCTTGACGTAGTTCATGATCGCATCATCCATGCGATCGCCGGCGACCTTCACGGACTCGCTGTACACGATCCCGCCCAATGAAATGACGGCGATGTCGGTCGTGCCGCCGCCCACATCCACCACCATGTTACCCGACGGCTCGGTGATCGGAAGGCCGGCGCCGATCGCCGCCGCCACCGGTTCTTCGATGAGATAGACTTCCCGAGCGCCCGCCAGTTCCGCCGAATCGCGGACGGCACGCTGCTCCACTTGCGTAATGCGGGACGGGACGCCGATGATGATCCGGGGTCTGACAAACGTACTTCGATTGTGCGCCTTGGTGATGAAATACTTCAGCATCTTCTCTGCCATCTCAAAGTCGGCAATGACGCCTTCCTTCATGGGTCGAATCGCGGTAATATTGCCGGGAGTGCGGCCGAGCATCTTTTTGGCTTCCGAACCGACCGCCAGCACCTTTTCGCTTTTCTTCTCAACCGCCACCACCGACGGCTCATTCAAAACGATGCCTTTTCCATGAACATAGACCAACGTGGTGGCGGTCCCCAGATCGATCGCCAGATCATTCGAGAACCAGCCTAATACGTCACCCGTGAGCCCCACTTGTCCTCCTTCCTAGACCGAAACCGCATCCTCATTACCGGAGCTGGTTCAGTCCCGTAGATCGAGTTGGCCGCCGTCCAGGACCTGCGTGTTGGCAAAATCATCCCCTAACCGGAGGCCTTGGTCATTTCCGATAATCAACAGACCTTCGAGCGTCAAGATGGCGGCCGCCGCGAACCACCCAATATATGGTACCGGAAAGAATAGATAAGACAATGCAATCGGCAGATTGCGAATGATGGATTCCTTGAAACCGGATGCTTCCTGTGTCCGTGGGATGACAGTTTGCAGGCCGATCAATCGTTTCCCGATGCTACGCCCTCCGGAGAAGCCATCGGCAATAAGGATGTAGGTCAATCCCGCCAGCCATCCGACCGGTGCCACGATCTCACCGGCCGCAATTACAATGATCACATCGATAAACTTCGCGATAAATCGGTTTAAAACCTGTGCCTTGGGATACACCCCCAAACTGAAAGGGCCGGTTCCCGCCCACTGTTCCGCCAAGGGGCATTTTCCTCACAATAGGTGGACAAGTATAACAAATATGGTTAAAGAGCACAAACATTCGCCGCATCGTATATGGATTGCGATCATGCAGTGCAAAAATCTCCGGGGAGGTGAGTCCGTGATAATCAGTTCATGTCTCCGGGACGCTTTCCCATTTCCAGGCAGCTCACTTCTCTTGCCTTTCCCATTGCCTCTCAGTAAGATCCAATTCTACTGGGAGGATGACATGATCAAGCTGATGCGCGAAGGGGCTCGCAAATATCCGTGGCTGTTGAAGTCCATTATGGGCCTTCTGGCGGTAGCGTTTATTATCACCATGGGCTGGTGGGGATTTGGGGAAACGCAAACCAACGCTATTGCTTCGATTGGGGAACAGAACATCACGCGTGATGAATATCGCCGCACCTACGAGAACACTTACCGGTTTTATAAGGATAACGTCCAGGGCGATTTTAAAGAAGAGACGCTCAAACAATTCGTGCTGGAAGGGCTGATCGAAAACAAGCTGTGGACGATCGCGGCTAAGGAGATGGGATTGATCGTCACCCCGGATGAGCTCCGCGACGACATTATGCGACGTCCCGATTTTCAACAGAACGGCCAATTCAACCCCGATCTGTATCGTCGCTTACTGGCCGCCAATCGACTCACCCCCGCGCTCTTTGAGTCGATGCACACGACGGAACTCCTACGCGAAAAGGCTCGGACCATTATCCGGGACTCCGTGGCCCTCACTCCGGCGGAGATTGCCGAGGCGCAAGGCCTCATGGCCCGCCAATCTCAAGTGGAGTCTACCGACGGCCGCTCGGCGAACGAGCGGCTGTTGCAGGACTTTCTCTTCCAAAAACAGCAGCGCGCGTTGATGGCATACAAAGAAGCGATGAAAGCAAAGGTTCCCATACAAGTCCACAAAGAACTGCTGTAGTCGTTTTCAGCATCGGGCTTCAGCACAACCCTCTTTGGCTAATGGCTGCCTTCCGGCGGCTTCACAGAATCAGCATCGCGTCACCATAGCTGTAAAATCTGTAGCGCTCCCTGATGGCTTCCTCATACGCCTGGCGCATTCGCACCGATCCGGCAAATGCGGACACCAGCATCACCAAGGTCGTGCACGGAAGGTGAAAATTCGTGAGCAGCGCGTCCACGATTCGGAACTGATATCCGGGAAGGATAAACAGGTTGGTCTCCCCTTTCATCGGCTTGACGATTCCATCGGCCCCCGCCTTTTCTAAGGTGCGGACAACCGTCGTTCCAACAGCCACTACTCTTCTGCCTTGGTCTTTGGCTGCATGAATATGCTCGGTCGTTTCTTGCGAGACTTCGATTGACTCCGGCGGCATGGGATGATCTTCGACGCGATTGGATCTCACCGGTCGAAACGTCCCCGGTCCGACGTGCAATGTCACGCTCGCGATGTGAATTCCCTTCTGTTGCAAATTGCTTACCAACGCCTCGGTAAAATGTAGGCCGGCCGTCGGCGCCGCCACGGCGCCTTCAGACCGCGCGAAGACGGTCTGATACCAGCCGCGGTCCTTCTCGCATGCGGCGCGTTTGATGTACGGCGGCAACGGCATCTGTCCGATCTGTTGAAGCAAGTCTCGCACGGATCGGCCGCTGGATATTTGGATGATCGCGCCATGCTCGCCGGATCGAATGACAGTTGCAGAGGCATCCTGCGCCAGATTGAAGATTTGACCCGGCTTGCCGCCGCCCTTCAACAGGGCTTCCCATATTCCCTGTTCTAATTCACGGATCAACAGCAACTCGATCTTCCCACCGCCTGGGATTTTGCGCCCGGTGAGCCGAACAGGTAAAACCTTTGTGTCGTTGACGACGAGGAGATCCCCAGGACGGAGCAAGGCGGGCAGATCGGCGACATGGTGATGGGACAGCGTCTGCTCATCCCGATGCACCAGCAACAGTCGGGCACGATCCCGTGGTTGCACGGGACGATCAGCGACTAAGGATGGATCGAAAGGGAAATCGAACTCGGACAGGTTCATTACGGAGTAGGCGGACGCAGCAAGCCTCGCATGGGCTGTAACCCGGTGCCAGGAAAATAATAGCGCAGGATCGACGCATACGAATGACCTTGTTCCGCCATTTCTTTGGCGCCCCATTGGCACAGCCCCACGGCATGCCCCGATCCGCGTCCGGATAGCACGACCTCGCGCCCTAGAGCTTCGACCTCAAATTGCGTGCTGGGAATGACACTGTACCCAACGGCTTTTCGCAGATCCTGCCCCCGCAGAATCAGTTCGCCGCCTGAATGCAAAATGCGGACTCTGTCCACGCGCCCCGCGCGACTATATGAATAGGGCGTGAATGTCGCGATCGTGCCGACCGAGAACCCTTGCCTCCGTAACGTCTGTTCCAGATCGGAGACTGTGAATCGAGCCCGCCATTGGTAATAGGGTGAGTTTTCATCAAATGGGCACTCAACGCCTTTGAGGTAGGGAAGATCTTTGGCCCACACATTCATGGCATCCTCGGTTGGTCCCGCTGCGGTCGAGGAAAACGCAGCCAGGATCGGAGCATTCTGATACGTCACCACCAACCCACGCGTGGCTTCGACGGCCTCGCGCACCCGCTGATCGAGACCATGGCGCCCGCGATAGACCTGGTCCTGTGTCCCGGAGACAACGTCGTAGTCACGACCATCGTTCAGCATCCTTTGATACAGCGCATAGGTGCGCGCGGCGACAGCCTGCACTTTCAATGCCTCCGGATGCCAGCCTGCGCTCATTTCGGAAGGAACCACACCTTTGATGTACTCTTCCATGTCTAGTTCATTAATTACGGACAGCGTGCCATTCCGATACACAAGATCCACCGCCCCGCCGACCACCAGGGAAGAAAGCGTGCCACCGGTGGGCAACGCCTCCGGACCCGCCAAGATCATCACCGCGGCCTCACCCTTCCTCGATGAAGGCGCCGTGCTCAGAATACGGCCTTGTCGTGCAGGCGAGAGGGCTACGGCATTGATCGTCAAATCTCCTCGGCGCCCGCGAACCCGCACCATGTCGGATCGGGCGCGCGCGCCGTTGAGGAGTAAGCCTGACGGTCCGGCTACGACTCGAAGCGGACCGGTGATCGCACGCTCATGAGCGCGGGACAGCCTGACGATCATTCCATGCGGCGAGGTGACCGTGACACGAGGAGATTGTTGGACCACAAGCACGCGGATCAGTTCGGTTGCGTCCGCGGGGGCCGCCATGAGAATGCTCCAGAGCATCACTGTCATTCCGAAGAGGCGGCGCATCCGGATCACCGTTTGAGCAACGATAGAAGATAGACTACGCCGCTGAGGATGGCACTAATGAGAATGCTTGTCGTAAGCGGGAAGTAAAAACTGAAGGAATCTCGTTTAAACTGAATATCGCCGGGTAATCTGCCAAGCCATCCCAACCAGTTGCCTTCCCCGGCGTTTTTTTCCACTACGGCCATAACGCCGCCAACGAGCACAAGCACCACGCCGATCAACACAATGGACTTGCCGGCGCCCGTCCAATCCGGCACGATTACCTCACCAGCAGCTCCGCAATCTGAACAGCATTCAGCGCGGCTCCCTTTCTCAAATTATCGGCCACGACCCAGAGGTTCAGCCCGTTCGGGATCGATTCGTCTTCCCGCACGCGGCCGACATAGACCTCGTCTTTGCCCACGACATCCAACGGCATCGGATAGATCTTGTGCGCGGGATCATCATAGACCTGCACGCCCGGCGCCATGGACAAAATCGCCCGAGCCTCGTTCGCGCTGAGTTTGCGCGTGGTCTCGATATTGACGGCCTCCGAGTGTCCGATATAGACCGGCACGCGAACCGTCGTGGCCGTGATCTGGATGGATGTGTCTTCCATGATCTTTCGCGTTTCCTGGACCAGCTTCATCTCCTCTTTGGTATACCCGGACGGAAGAAAATCATCGATGTGCGGCAAACAGTTGAAGGCGATTTGATACGGGTAGACCTTGGGCTCGGGAGCACGGAAGCTTAACAGCTCCGTACATTCATCCATCAGCTCGTCCATCGCTTCTTTCCCCGTCCCCGACACGGACTGAAATGTCGTCACGACAATCCGCCTGATTTGGGCTTCATCGTGCAACGGTTTCAGCGCAACGACCATTTGGATCGTGGAACAGTTCGGGTTGGCGATAATGCCCCGATGGTTGCCTGCCTCATGCGGATTGACTTCCGGAACGACCAACGGTACGTCTTTGTCCATCCGCCATGCCGCGCTATTGTCGATCACCACGGCCCCTGCGTTCGCCGCAAGCGGCGCGAATTCCTTGCTTACATCGCTTCCGGCCGAGAAAAGAGCCAAATCAACCTTCTCGAATGAGTCCTTGGTGAGCTGTTGGACGGTCAGTTCCTCGCCTCGGAAGGAAACCGTTCCTCCGGCGGAGCGCGCGGACGCCAAGGGGAATAGCACCTCGACGGGAAACTTCCGCTCTTCCAGAACATCGATCATCTGAGCACCAACCGCACCGGTGGCGCCTATGACCGCAACCCGATACGCTGTTTTCTTCGCAAGCATAATACTCTCAACTGACTCGCCGCTGCTCGGCTACAGGGGGATCCGGTTACTCATACGCTATCACACGAATGCGGTGATTGAACGTATCGGCGACGTAAATATTTCCTCGGGCATCCACCGCCACGCCAAACGGATAGTTCAAGCTGCTGTCCAGCGGGGGTCCGCCGTCACCGGCGAATCCGGCGGTGCCGCTTCCGGCCAACCGTGTAATGATCTTCTTGCGACGATGCCAGCGTCGAATCAAGTGGCTGTCAGAATCGGTGATGAGCAGATCGCCGTCGCCGTCGAGTGCAATTCCATAGGGTCGAGACAGACTGGTGGAAACATCGTTCGCGATTCCCTGATAGCGATAGTCGCCGCCGTCTCCCGCCACCGTGCGGATGAGTCGGGTCTCCGGTTCAACCATGCGAATCCGGCCGTTGAACGTGTCCGCAATATACAGGGCGCCATCACGGCCGATCGCCAACCCGCTCGGGCCGGACAGCGCCGCGTCGGACGCGGTCATGCCGTCCCCAGTATAGTTCGCCTCACCGGTCCCGGCGACAGTGGTGATAATACCCGTAATGCGATCGATTTTCCTGACTCGGTTATTGCTTTGATCAGCCACATACAAATGTCCATCCAGGTCGATGGCGAGTGCCGTTGGTTCGTTGAGAGCGGCCGAGATCGCGGGACTACTCTCTCCGGAAAATCGATGTTGACCTGTCCCCGCGATCGTGGTGATCACCCCTGTTGTGCTATCCACCTTCCGCACACGGTGGTTTCTCGTATCGGCGATATAGAGATGCCCGTGATCATCCACAGCCACCGCGGAGGGAAAGTTCAGCATTGCGTCCGTGGCCGGGCCGCCGTCGCCGTGAAACCGCCCAGACCCTGAGGCGTTTCCCACCACGAACCGCACCGTGCCGCTGAGATCCGCCACATGCGCAAACTTTTCCGGCACCGCCGCAGCAGGACCGCCGAAGATATCTTCTTCCGCCGAAGTCTTTAATAGACCCGATGTCCTGTCACCCGGGAAATCAGAACGGCCGGACACAGGCTTGCCTGCCACGGTCGTCATCAGACCCGTCGCCAGATCTACCTTTCGAATTACATGATTCTCTGAATCGGCGATGTAGAGGTTGCCGAATCGATCGAGCGCTATATTCTTCGGCTCGTTGAGACAGGCGGCCGTCGCCGTGCCTCCGTCCCCCGCGTATCCGGGCTCGCCGGTGCCGGCCACGGTTGCGATCGTTCCCGGTCTGGCGCATGCCAACATCGTCGCGATCGTCTACCCTTTCAAAAAATTTTTGACAATGGCTTCGCCCATGTCCGCGGTACTCACAAGCTGTAAGCCTGAACTATGAATATCTTTGGTGCGATACCCCTGTTCCAGCGTTGTGAGAATGGCCTGCTCGACGGCCTCCGCTTCTTTTTCCAACTGAAACGTATAGGCCAGCATCATCGCCCCTGACGCCATCGTGGCAATGGGATTCGCGATATTCCTCCCCGCGATGTCGGGTGCGCTTCCGTGAATCGGTTCATATAGGCCGGCATGCGTTCCGAGACTGGCCGACGGCAGCATGCCGATGGAGCCCGTCAGCATGGCCGCTTCATCGCTCAAAATATCCCCGAAGAGGTTCGTCGTGACCAGCACGTCGAACTGTTTTGGATTTCGGATCAATTGCATGGCGCAGTTGTCGACATACATATGGGCCAATTCGACGTCCGGATAGTCCTTGTGCACGTCCGTGACGATTCGGCGCCACAGCTCGGATGACTCCAGGACATTAGCCTTATCGACGGAGGTGACACGGCGTCTTCGCTTACGGGCCGCCTCAAAGGCGACTTTCGCAATTCGCCGGATCTCCTCTGTCGTGTACACCTCGGTGTTGACGCCTTTCTCCCCGGTAAGGGTCTTTTCGATGCCCTTGGGTTTGCCGAAATAAATCCCGCCGGTCAGCTCACGCACGACGAGCACGTCGATGCCTTCGATGACCTCCCGTTTCAACGTCGAAGCGTCCACCAACATCGGGTACAACTTGGCGGGTCGCAAATTCGCGAACAACCCTAACTCCTCGCGAAGCCCCAGAAGCGCGCGCTCGGGCCGTAGCGTATAGTCCAGTCCTTCCCACTTCGGCCCGCCCACGGCGCCCAACAGGACCGCGTCGCTTTGCTTTGCCAGCGCCAGGGTACTCTTGGGCAAGGGCACGCCGACCTTATCAATGGCATGGCCGCCAACATCGCCGATCATGAATTCAAATGTATGGTGAAACCGTTCTCCAACCGCCTTCAGGAGCTTGATTGCTTCAGGGACAATTTCCCGCCCAACACCGTCACCGGCCAGTACCGCAATTTGTGCTTTCACACAGATCCTTTCTGTTCTCCAACCTATTCCACGATCTCTTCATCCTCCGCCCGCCAAGCCGGATCCACAAGACACAAAAACTCGATTGGGATATCACCGGTATTCTCAACCCATTGCTCGCTCCCGGGCGGAACGTAGACTGTGGTGCCGGGCTCTACCATAGAGGTTTCACTTCCGCTCCCAAAGACGCCATGGCCGGCCAGGAAGTAATAGACTTCCGAAGAGGTCAAGCGATGCCGCTTGGAGCACGCGCCCGGCTCCAACCGCCCATGAGCCAGGCTATAACTGATCTTCACCGGGTGGCGACCAGGGTGCAGAAGCTCCCGCAGGATCGTGTGATCGCCCGCCAGAAACTCCTGGCAGTCCTCCAAACGCGTGACCATCATGGATAAATTTCCCCGAAGCAACTCTAACGTGGCGAGCGCGTTTAAATCAAGCCGACCTTTTGCGACGGGTCCTGATGCTTCGCCGCCCAATACGCCAGTTTGTTCAGCGCGTTCAAATAGGCTTGCGCCGACGCGATAATGATATCAGTATCCGCGCCATGGCCGGAAGCCGTTTTCCCGTCCTCCTCCAGGCGAACCGACACCACGCCTTGCGCGTCGGTTCCTCCGGTAATGGCCTTCACGGCATAGGAAAGCAGGCGACTCTTGGTTTCGGTCATCGCTGCGATCGTGCGGTACGCCGCATCGACGGGTCCATCGCCCGACCCGCTTCGTTTCACAAGCTGCCCATCGATATTCAATTCCACGACCGCGGTCGGCACCTTATTCGTCCCGCTTTCCACCTGCAGGCTCTTGAGCATGAAACGCTCGGAGATTTTGGCGATTTCGTCCGAGATGATCACTTCCAAATCCTCCGCGTAGATGTCCTTCTTTTGATCCGCCAGCCGTTTGAAACGATCGAAGGCATGATTGATTTCCTCATCGGACAACCGGTAGCCCAACTCTTCAAGCCGCTGCCGGAACGCGTGCCGCCCGGAAAGCTTGCCCATCACCATCTTGCTCTGAACCAAGCCGATCGATTCCGGCCGCATGATCTCATAGGTATTCTTATCCTTCAGCAGGCCGTCTTGATGAATCCCGGACGTGTGTGCGAAGGCATTGGCTCCGACGATCGCCTTATTGGGCTGAACGGCCATGCCGGTGACTTTACTGACCAACCGGCTGCCTTTTGATAATTCTTCGGTCCGTATCTGCGTATCGGCCCCATAGAAGTCCTTACGTGTCCGAAGGCCCATGACAATTTCCTCGAGCGAGGCATTTCCGGCGCGCTCACCAATTCCATTGATCGTGCATTCCACCTGCCCCGCGCCTTCCAGAATTGCCGCCAAGGAATTCGCCACTGCCAGCCCCAAATCGTTGTGGCAATGGACCGAGATGACGGCGCGCTCGATATTGCGAACACGCTCGCGAATGTTCCGAATCAAGCACCCGAATTCCTGAGCCGTCGCGTAGCCGACCGTATCCGGAATGTTGACGGTGCCGGCACCGGCTTCAATCACGGCATCCACAACCTCGCACAGGTAGGCCGGATCGGACCGGCTGGCGTCCATCGGAGAAAACTCCACATCGTCGACGTAGGTGCGAGCTCGCTGGACCATCTCGACCGCCCGCTTCAGGGCGTCCGCGCGGCTCATGCGGAACTGATGCGTGAGATGAATGTCGGAGGTCGACAGAAACGTATGAATCCGAACCTTGGGCGCTCCCTTCAAGGCGTCCCACGCGCGATCAATGTCTTCCGGTCTGGCGCGGGCCAAGCTACAGATCGTGGGACCTTCTACTTCCTGCGCAATGCGCTTCACGGCTTCGAAGTCCCCGGGAGAGCTGTAAGCAAACCCCGCCTCGATAATATCGACATTGAGCCGCGCCAGATGCTTCGCAAGCATCAATTTCTCCTCGACATTCATGCTCGCTCCCGGCGATTGCTCCCCATCACGCAAGGTGGTGTCAAAGATTCGAATCATGCGCGTCATATCTTCACCTCCTCAATGCTAGTCTAACTAGCCGAACCGACAGGCTGCTCAAAAAGCCGTCCAGCAAGACCGCAAGGAGCGAGGACCCCGAGGCGTACTCTAGTACGTTGAGGGGACTTCGCGACTGAGAACGCCGCTGGAGGGCTTTTTCAACAGC
>DATFCE010000108.1:0-8766 GCA_035253365.1 Nitrospiraceae bacterium | reverse complement strand
GATGATCTGGCTGTTCGTCTGGATGTTTGATCAAGCCCGGGTCCGTGGGAAAAATCTCGCGGTCTGGTTCGTGCCGTTCGTGTTCGCGCCGCTGCCGACCTTGATGATTTTCGTGCTGGTGCTGCAACGCCGGCTGAAGGGTTGAATTCATCGTTCCTCACTCCGTGGGGCGATGGCTTCACGTGAGGTATCGGCATTCAAATGCGCACGCAAGCGCCACAGAAGCCAGAGCCCCGGGAGCGCGGCTACAAATGTGATGAAAAAGAAGGTGACCCATCCGACCGCTTCCACGACGTATCCAGACGGAGGCCCGACAAAGACACGGCCCAAGGCCGCCATGGCCGAGAGCGCGGCATATTGCGTCGCGGTATAGCGATGATCGCACAAGGACATCATCAGCGCGACAAACGCCGCCGTTCCCATCCCGCCGGTGATATTTTCAAACGCGACCGCCGAGACCATCATCGGGTAACTCTTCCCGATCCACGCCAGCAGCATAAACGACAGATTCGACACGGCTTGCAACAGACCGAATGTAAGCAACGAGCGGAAGAGCCCTAATTTGGCCATCAGCGCCCCTCCGGCCAGCGCCCCCAGGATCGTCGCCACCATGCCCATGCCCTTGTTCACGACGCCGACTTCAGTAGGAGAGAACCCGACGCCGCGAATCAAAAATGCGGTCGTCAGCGAGCCGGCGAAGGCATCGCCGACCTTGTAGAGCACAATCAGCCACAACAGGACGACGGCGGGAGAACGAGCAAAGAATTCTCGAATCGGCCCCCAGACCGCGTCGCTCAATGTTCGCGGCACGGCGACCGGCGTAGCCGGCTCCGGACCGAGCCATGTCGCACCGATCCCGATCAACATCAAGGAACCAATGAACAAATAAGTGCTACGCCACCCGATTTGCTCGGACAGGATCAAGGCCACCGCGCCGGAGGTCAGCATGGCAATCCGATATCCGGTCACGGACACCGCGGCGCCAAAGCCGCGCTCGTGCGGCCGGAGCACATCGGCGCGATACGCATCGAACGCAATGTCTTGAGAGGCAGATGTAAAGGCGACAGTCAAGGCGAGCAGCGCCATGAGCCAAGGCGTCCTCGCCGGATCGGTCGCGGCCATGGCCAAGATCCCCACGATCAACGCGGCCTGAGCGGCGATCATCCAGCCTCGACGACGTCCCAGCCACGGTGGCACGAATCGATCCATCACCGGCGCCCACAGAAATTTTAACGTATAGGGCAGACCGACCAGTGTGAACAGCCCGATGGTGCGCAAATCCACGCCGGCGACGGTCAACCAGGCTTGAAGCGTCCCTGCAGTCAATGCCAACGGCAATCCCGATGCAAAGCCCAGGGGCAGCATGACACCGACACGGCGGTTGCTGAAGAAGTCGAAGACGCCCTGTTTCACGCCACCTCGCGGAACGGTCTGGTCGGCGGTGCATTATGCACAAACCGATGCCTCAGTTCCACGGCGTTGTTGGGATGATTCGAATGTTGCGGAACGGTGGAGGGATGGTGTGCACGCTTCGACGCCGCGAGGCTCAGCCGGCGGTCGGATCAACAGCGTTGGCCGTTAAACACGCACGGCTTGAAGCGCGACTGATCGAATTCAATGTTTTCCTGATAGACGCGCTCGTTCCCGTTCACTCCGTCCTGTTCGGGGTCATTCCACATCGTATGGTTCCACCAATAGAAAAGGGGAAATTGCTCCGTGTAGTAGACGGGATTGCCGTAGTGACTGCGCGTGTATTCCTGCACCATGCGTCCGGTGACGTAATCGACTTCGCCGTCTCCCTTTAATGAATACAGCATAAGAAACATCCGCGCTTCATGATCATAGAGCTCATCCACACGCGAATTCTCGTCCGGCTCGACCGGCAGCGTTTCTTTGGTCCAGCCTCCGTTCGGAACCAGGAAGGCCAGCACCATTACCGCGATCCAGACCACCGATCGTCCGCTCATCAGTGCACCTCACCAATGGTTCGCACCCTGTCCGCTCAGCTCGAATCTTAGCATGATCGCCGCGGACGGTGTCAACGACAGCCGCTGGAGGGATCACGCTGATCGCCGGCTCCGCTTGCCGCGAAGTCAGCCGATCCCTATAATGTCCTCCATGCGTGCGTCACTCCATACCATCGGTTGTCGTCTCAATCAGGCCGAGACGGCTCTGCTCGCCGATCGATTGAAGAAGGACGGCTATCGACTCGTCGCATTCGGGCAGCCGACGGATCTTCTCGTTCTGAACACCTGTTCCGTCACCGAGGATGCCGAGAAGACCTGCCGCTATGATATTCGGCGCACCTTGCGGCATTCACCCCATGCCTTCGTCGCGGTCACCGGCTGCTATGCGCAGACCGGTACCGAGGCGCTTCGTCGCATGCCGGGCATCGACCTGATCGTGGGCGGACAATACAAGATGCGTCTCGCGGATTATCTTCCCTCCCTGCAATCTCTGCGCAAACAGCCGTCGCCTGAAGTCCTTCATACCAGAAGCATCGAACGCGAGGATTTCGTCTTGGAGGGAGTCGGCGAGTCTAGCTCCACGCGGGCCAATCTGAAAATCCAAGACGGCTGTAATTTTATGTGCTCGTTCTGCATCATTCCGTTCGCCCGCGGGCATGAACGCAGCCGGCGCCTCGAAGATGTGGTGCGGGAAGGCGAGCAGTTGGCCGCCCGAGGACATCGTGAGCTGGTGCTCACGGGGGTCAATATCGGTCAGTACAGTCAGGGCGACGCCGGGCTGGTTGAATTGATTCGACGGCTGGAGGAGATCCATAGTCTGGAGCGAATTCGCATCTCGTCCATTGAACCGACCACCGTCTCGGATGAATTGCTCGAGTATATGATTACATCCCGGAAACTCTGCCGCTATTTGCATATCCCGCTCCAAAGCGGCGATGATACGATTCTACAGGCCATGAATCGCCGGTATACAAACGGCGCCTATGCGAAATTGATTGCGCGGATCACGCGGCGCCTGCCGGATGTGGGGCTCGGCACCGACCTCATGGTCGGCTTTCCCGGGGAAGGGCCGCGGGAATTTGAACAGACGGTCAGGATGGCCACCGATCTTCCGTTTGCCTATTTTCATGTCTTTACCTATTCCAAACGACCCGGCACGGCGGCGGCGAAGCTGAACGATCGAATTCATTCCGCGACTGTGACCGCCCGCAGCAAGGCGCTTTCAGAGTTGTCGCGAAGCAAGCGGTTGGCATTCTCCCAGCGGTATACCGGCCGCACGGTCCGGGTTCTTTTCGAGACGGGCGATGATCGAGGCTTCTGGACCGGCCTTACCGGCAATTATCTGCGCGTCGGCGTGTCGGCATGCGACCTGCCTCAGGGTGTCCGGGATGTCACTGTGACCGGCGTGATGGACGGCTTGGCGGTCGGACACTTGGTGGAGGCCGCTGATGAAGAATAAGACACGGCCCTACCGGGTCCATATCGAGACGTTCGGCTGCCAGATGAACGAGTATGATACCGAGCTGGTGCGCTCACTGCTCAAGAGCGAAGGATTTGTGTTCACGGCCGATAAAGAATGCGCCGATGTCGTTTTAATGAATACCTGCGCGATCCGTGAGAACGCCCACAACAAGGTCTATGGGCATCTCGCGGCGTTGAAAGCGCTCAAGCGGCAGCGCCATCTCGTCGTCGGTGTCCTGGGATGCATGGCGCAAAATCTCAAAGACGATCTCATGGAAGCGGAATCCATTGTAGATGTATTGGTCGGGCCGGATGCGTATCGGCGCCTTCCGAATCTCATCGCACAGGCCATCGAATGCCAAGGGAATGGCGCCTCACGCAAGGGGCTCGCCGTCGACCTTTCCGAATATGAGACCTACGATGACATCCTCCCCGAGCGCGCCGAGGGCGTGAACGGCTGGATCGCAGTCATGCGCGGCTGCGATAATTTTTGCACGTTCTGCGTCGTGCCCTATACGCGGGGCCGCGAACGGTCGCGTGATCCTGAAGGCATCATTCGGGAAACCGAACATCTGGTCGCGCAGGGCTACAAACAGGTCACGCTCCTTGGTCAAAACGTCAATTCATACCGCGCCGGAGATTGGGATTTCGCGCGATTGATGACCGCCGTGGCCGACATCCCGGGCATCCGGCGTGTCCGATTCACCTCTCCACATCCCAAAGATTTTCCACCCGCGCTCTTGGAAGCCGTCGCAAGCCATCCGAACATCTGTAAGCACATCCACCTGCCGCTTCAGTCGGGGAACGACCGTATTCTCGAACTGATGAATCGCACCTATAGCCGCAAGGAGTATTTGACCTTGGTTGAGGATATCCGCCGGCGGGTGCCGGACGTCGTGCTGACGACCGACATTATCTGTGGGTTCTGTACCGAAACGGACCATGAGTTCGAGGATACCTATCGGTTGGTCCAGGAGGTGGGGTATCACGCGGCATATGTTTTCAAATACTCCGAGCGGATCAATACCATTGCGGCGCGCAAATATCCCGATGATGTGCCCGACGCCGTCAAATCCACGCGCGTCGGCTGCCTTGTCGAATTGCAAAAGCGCGTCTCGCTTCAGAAAAATCGTGACATGATCGGCGGGACCGTCGCGGTCCTCGTCGAGGGCGACGCCAAGAAATCTTCAGCTCAGTGGATGGGACGGACCGACGGCAACATTACAGTGGTGTGGGCCAAAGGGCACTCGTCAATCCGGCCCGGAGACTTCATGCAGATCAGGGTTTTCGGGGCCACAGCCACCACTCTCCTGGGAGAGCTTTCTACCCCACAATAATCCCATTCCCGCTCGGGGATAGATCGCGTTATGACAAAACTCGCCACCAATTGCACAATTTTGGACTGAACTCCGCCGGCCCCAATTTCCGTTAAGAGATACGATCCCCACGCCAATCGCGGGAATCCATCACTTGTCTTTGCATTGATCCATTCGGCACTCGCTTTGCAGGAGCCATGAGCGTTCGCAAATTGTCGTCGTCAAGGTCGTACGATGAGTTTGGAAACCCTGATCGCTGCGGGTGTCTTTGGTTGGCTCCTCATCGGAATGGTGATGATGGGCCTCGGCATCTGGTAACCAACACTAGTAGCGACGAAGTGCCGGGACCGGAAGACCCAAGAGCTGTGCCCGAGCCGCCGTCCAGATTTTATGCAGTATCGCATTGAGGTCCGGGGCCGATGTTGTTAACAGCCTAACAACGCGGCCTTGCACCGACGGCTCCGACACCCCCATCAAGATCCGGTCCCGGCATCCATCCCCGATCTCTCCCAGATTCTCTTCCAGTCCCTTCCATCGTGCTTCCTCAATGGCGTCCCCGATCATATAAAACGACCCGACATAATCCCATTTCCTCGCCAATCCAATCTCATTGGTATTCCCCCCGGTCAGTCGATAGCGATCGAGGAGAAACGTCTTTGATGCCGTTGTGATGCGAATTTCGTTCTCGAGACTGTGAAACGCCCAACGCTCCCCGCTTGCCACTCGGCCGGAAGCCATCGCATCCCAGAGGAAGAGCGTCGCCCCACGAGCGAGCGTGACATGAATAACCTGCCGAAAGCGCGATCCTGCAAAGGGAATCATCAGATCGGGAATCCATTCGAGGACCCCTCCGTGTTCCACGGTCATATGGACGATGTGAGCGGAGATTTTCGACAGGGACCGGTAGACTCGATTCGCGCCGGGCGTGGATACAATCACGTGTGTTTTCGGTTTCAATCTGATGTCGAGAGTAAGGCGATCCCCGCCCACGAGCCCGCCGGACGGATTGAGCAAAAGCGTATACGACGATCCTGTCCCATCGAGATAGATAGGAGGAAGAAGATGCCAGGGAGTGTGGCAATTCGACCGAATGAGAACCGTCTGCATGCCTCGCCGGGCGTACTCAAGGGTCAGCTTACCGATCCGCCCGACGGTCGAAGACAATTGGCCAGACTGGGGAGTGGGTTCAGGCACGTGAGTAGATACCGCCGGATCAGCTCCGGCGAGCACGCTGCGGGATGCGGGGCTCAATCCACTCGACGACGTGGCCGAGCCCTTCCTCGGTCAGCAAGTTGGTGAAGATAAACGGCAGATCGCCGCGCATGCGACGGCTGTCTCGATTCATGACGGAAAGATCAGCCCGTACATAGGGCGCCAGGTCGATTTTGTTGATAATCAACAGATCGGATCGCGTAATGCCGGGACCGCCTTTCCGCGGAATCTTATCGCCCTCCGCGACATCAATCACGTAGATGACATGGTCCACCAACTCGGGACTGAACGTGGCCGCAAGATTATCGCCTCCGCTTTCGACGAAGATCAGCTCCACATCCGGATGTCGCCGAACGAGATCATCGATCGCTTCTTGATTGTGCGAGGCGTCCTCACGGATCGCCGTGTGAGGGCAGCCACCCGTCTCGACTCCGAGGATGCGGTCCTGCGGAAGCGCGCCGCGGCGGGTCAAAAATTCCGCATCTTCCTTGGTAAAAATATCGTTCGTGACGACCGCCAGGCTGTAGCGGGCACGGAAAGCGCGACACAGGCATTCCAGCAACGCGGTCTTGCCGGAACCGACCGGCCCGCCGATCCCGATCACAGGGATGTTCATCGCCCGCGCGAGGGTCGGTTTTCCATCTCCGTGGTCATGGCTATGATGATGGCCGCTCATGATCTGAACAACCTCGATTCCAAGTGATGGTGCCGCATGGCGTAGATATCTTGAACCGGGGACCATGAGACCATATCCGACTTCGGAAGAGCGCGATGGCTGAGCGCTGAGCACAACGGCGCCCATCCAGCCAGGAGTCGCTGGCCTTCCTGCTGGCCGATCGGCAACAGTTTCATAGCGGCTGAAACAAACCCTAGGGACGATTGGTACAGATACGCCGCCACAGCCTGCTCGCGGGACCATCCGCACGCCGCCAACGTAAGTCCGATGCTCACCGGAAAATGTCCCGGCGTCCGGCCGTCTTCAATCGCGGCACGAAACTGCTGCAAGATCGACCACTCATCCATCTGCTCGGCAGCGACCCTTATCACCTGCCGTCCCATCTGGCGGCTGCCGAGTCGGGATTCGTATCCGACTTGCATCCCATTGAGTTCCGCATCGGCTTTAATAGCCAGAAGCAGATTTCCCGTCTCGGCAGCCAGATGAGCTCGGGACAGCGCGACCGCCTCGCGCCGGCTGATACTGCCGCACAGGAGGTCTTCCACATATTCGGCGAGGTCCTTGCCGTTGCGGACCGCGCCATCCTGGACCGCGGCTTCCAATCCCCACGAAAAGGCAAAACCACCGGAAGGGAAAAAGCTATCCACGAAACGTAATCCTCGAACCAATGCCAACGTCTTCATGGTGCCATCCCGTCCAAGAATTCTTGCTGTGTCCGGACCTTAACAGGATGCTCAAAAAGGTCTATCTATTACACCGCCCCACCCTAGACGCGCCGAGACGCGTCCCTTCCCGAAGCGTCGGCCGCAGGCGGAGCCAAAGCCGGAGGCGTAGCTGTATTCTCACCAACCCATCCTGGGCCGGCCGAGACCGGCTCTTTCCTAAGGCTACGTTGAGACTTCGACGACCCGAGAACGAAGCTCGGGAAGGGGCGCGTCTTGGCGTGCCTGGGGTCGGTGGGTGAAATAGCGTCTTTTTCAGCATCCGATTAAAACAAGAAATACCGTTGTGCCATCGGCTGCACCACAATCGGCTCGCAGGTGAGGTGCACGCCGTCCGCGGTCACGACATAGGTTTCGGGGTCCACCTCGATCGCCGGCAGCGCATCGTTCCATTTAAGATCGCGCTTCGTCACATTGCGGCAATTTCTGACCGCGACGACACGCCGTTGAAGGTTCAATTTCTTGGGGACTTCGCGCTCTATCGCCGCCTGCGACACAAAGGTGATACTGGTGCTGCTAAGCGCCCGGCCGTAGGCGCCGAACATGGGCCGGCTGAGAATCGGCTCGGGTGTCGGGATCGACGCATTCGGATCGCCCATTGCCGCCATCGCGATAAACCCGCTCTTCAGGACCATCTCGGGTTTGATTCCAAAAAATGCTGGCTTCCAGATCACCAGATCGGCCACCTTGCCGACTTCGATCGACCCGACCTCATGCGCTACCCCGTGGGTAATCGCGGGATTGATAGTGTACTTGGCCACGTAGCGTTTGGCGCGAAAATTATCATGCTGCCCTGTGCCGGATTCAACGCCCCGTTCGGTCAGATGGCCACGCTGAAGTTTCATCTTATGCGCCGTCTGCCAGGTCCGGATGATTAATTCGCCGATACGCCCCATCGCTTGAGTATCGGACGACATCATGCTGATCGCGCCCATATCGTGCAGCACATCTTCGGCCGCGATGGTCTCGCGTCTGATGCGGGATTCCGCAAACGCAATGTCTTCCGGAACTTTCTTATTGAGATGGTGGCAGACCATCAGCATGTCCAAATGCTCGTCCATCGTATTGACGGTAAACGGCATGGTGGGATTGGTTGAGGACGGCAGCACGTTCGGTTGCCCGCAGACCTTGATGATGTCCGGCGCATGCCCTCCACCCGCGCCTTCCGTGTGGTAGGTGTGAATCGTCCTCCCGCCCATCGCTTTGATGGTATCTTCCACAAACCCGGCTTCATTGAGGGTGTCGGTATGGAGCGCGACTTGCACATCGTACTGATCGGCGACGTCCAAGCTAGTTGAAATGACCGCCGGCGTGGCGCCCCAATCCTCGTGAACCTTCAACCCCACGGCCCCGGCCTCGATCTGCTCATTCAACGCGTCAGGCAAGGAGCAGTTGCCCTTGCCGGTGAACCC
>DATFCE010000107.1:0-14964 GCA_035253365.1 Nitrospiraceae bacterium | reverse complement strand
GCCCCGCGCGGCCGCGCGAGCCTTGATGACAAAATAGGCCGTCGTCAGCGCCACTAGGTACATGAGGCCGTACCAGCGGAACTGTAACGGACCAATGCGGAGAAAGACCGGGTCGATGTTGGGGTACTGAATCATGCCGCGCGGCATCTTAGCCTAGATGATTTCTGAATATCCACTCCGAGGACATCTTCTTCCGGCCATCTGCGCGACACGGCGACCCTGTGCGGCAACTGTTCTGCCGATCCGACAAGGAGTATGATGGCGCATGATCCGCGTCGCTCTCCTTGTCGTCTTGGCCGGCTCACCGTGGATCGGATGGCTTGGCGATCCAACCACGTCGGTCCATCGGACCGCCTCAACCCGCACCCTGGATGGCGGCGAACTGCTTCGGATCGGCGATATTCACGAGATACAACACCATTTTCAGGAAGCCTTGCCATATTACCAACGCGCCGCCGAGGCCTTTCGTCTGAGAAAGGATCGACGAGGCGAGGCGACGGCTTTGGTCAAAGCCGGGCACGTACTCGAGCGACAAGGAAAACTTCACGAGGCCACCGGAGCCTTACAGTCTGCTGTAACTGTGCTCTCCGGCCTGGGTGATACACGGGCTCAGGCAAACGCCTTACTTCATCTGGGACAGGTCAACGAGGCCTTGGCGCAACTTCCACAGGCGGAAAGGGCCTACCGGCGATCGCGCGATCTCTTTCAACAAGCGACTGACCGCCGAGGATGGACTGAAAGTTCGCTGCGCCTTGGCCGGTTATCTCTCTCCCAGGGCCACACGGCCGAGGGACTGGAGGTCTTCCAAGCCGCCTTGCGAGATGCCCAAACCCGCAAGGACCCGAAACAGCACCTTGAGGCGTTGATGCTCATCGCTGAAACGTATGTAGTGAGCGAAGAGTCGGAGGCGGCCGTGGAGCGGTATGAGCAGACCCTTCAGATGGCCGAAGCTCAGCGTGATATGGGACGTGAAGCGGAGATCCGTCTCCAACTTGCCCGGCTGTATGAGACGGAAGGGCGATATTCGGCCAGTCAAAGCATGGCCAAGAAGGCACTCGCCTTGTTTCAGTCCTTGCGCGACCGGCTTCATGAAGCCGATACGCTTTCCTTACTCGGCCGGCTGGCCAATGTCGAAGGCCTGCCTTCGCAGGCGCTTGAGCATCATGAACGAGCCCTGACTGTGTACCGGGCGCTTCGGAACCGGATGCGGGAAGCCGGTAGTCTGGCCAACTTGGCGATTGCCTATGGGACACAAGGCGATTGGAGCGCCGCCCGCGAGACTCAAGAAAAAGTCGTATACCTCCTTCAGCCTGCCTCTGAATAAATTCGGCTCAGGTTTTATCGAGCACTGTACCTTTTCTGGTACGTGAATTCGCCACGCTGTATCCAAAAGTGAACAGCAAATTTGACCGGTTTGGGTATTCAAAAATAGACGCGCTGATTTCATTACAGATTCTGATTTAGGTTCCGTGGCACAACCTATGCTTTGATGTTTTCGTGCGCGCGCAATGGAATAAGTAAGTGTTTCTGCTTCACCATTTAATCTGGAAGGAGTGACGGCCATGTCTACTCAGGGGCGGCAGGCGGTGAAGGTGGCGGCATTGATCGCAGGTGGTGCAGTCGTTGGAGCAGGGCTCGGGGTGCTGTTCGCACCGAAGGCAGGCGTCGAGACCAGGCGGCAGGTCAAGCAGTATGCAAAGCGGGCGCAGGTCGGCGCCACGCGATTCGGCCAAAGCGTAAAGGCCGGGATGGATCAGACCATTAAATATGGGAAATCAATCATGGCTAAGAAGGAATCGGCTCCTCCCCAAGCCGCCTAATTGCATCCCGCGTCGTCTTCAAATCTCTTGAACGGCCCGCGTCCCCTGGGCGCGGGCCGTTTCCATTTGCACTCCGCATTTGACCCACCCCCGCTCGGATGCTAGAGTCTCGCCCGATTCAACCCTATGCCGGAGTGGCGGAATTGGCAGACGCCCGGGACTTAAAATCCCGTGGGCCGAAAGGCCCGTACCGGTTCGATCCCGGTCTCCGGCACCACACTTTCAATAACTTACCCTCAAGCTCATGCGTCCCTTTATTCAACATTTTCCCGAATGGTACGGAATTGTGGCTGAACTCTTCAAATGGGCATTGGTCATCCGAACGCTGATAGGCGGTACAGAAAGATTTATCTTAGGATGCGTTCATTGACTGCGAGGCATAATCTGACTTCGATCAAAATACATCACTGCCTCATAGACACCTTCTTGCTGATTTATAAGAATCTCTCTTATTACTTCGCTATTGCGACATTTGTAAGCCTCTGCGAGATTGCGGCCTTTTTAATCACCCGGGGCAACGCTGACGCCCTATTGGCTTCTGCTGTGTTGATGTCTTGGGTCATAGCTGGCGTAATACCGTTCACGGCTGCGGCATGCCAAGGTCGGAAGCTAGCTTGGAGATTGTTTATCTTGCCTCTGAAGAATTTTGTTCGCTATTTCGGCTATCAAGTCGTGCAACCCCTCGCCGCCATACTTGGGATCATTTGTGCCTGGATTATCCTTGCGTTATTCGTCAAGGCTGTGGAATCAATGCTAGGCAGGTCGCTACCGGGAACGGAGCTCCTGCTTTATTTGACGACTATAGGAGCCGGACTTTATGTCCTGGCACTTTGTCTCTTTGGGCCAGTACTAATCGTGGACCGTCATTGCTACATAGGGGAGGCCGCAAAGACGAGTATGGAAGTAGCCGTCACAGCCATCTGGAGAGCATCAGCGTTGGCGATGTTGGCTTCAGGTGCCACCCTCTCGATCCTGTGGCCTATGTCGGCCAATGTAGGAGGACTTTCTCTCGTACTGATTCTAGCAGTCGCCGATGGCCCAATAAGAGTTTGGCAAACATGCCTACTCACCGTCACTTATGGAAAGGTTTTTGGCTTTTCAGAATCGAACGATCTCGAAGCGACCAAGGTGGGTTGAATACTGCTACGAACGTATGTTGAGCGGCAAAGCACGGTTCCGCGTGGTGTCACGATGAATTGACCGTAAGAGGAATATAGAATGGAGTCGTCAGTCCATTGTATGACCTTTTCATTATTCTCATGGAGCCCATCCTATGGCCGAACACAACCTTCAGTCCATTGCCTTCCCAACGCTCGACGAGGCCCAAATCGCTCAACTGAGTCGGTGTCTCGAGGCCACAACTGAAACGTACCGGGATGGTCACACACTCTTCTCTGTTGGCCAGCGGGACTTCAAATTCCATGTCATCAAGTCGGGAGAGGTCGAGATCGTCGATTATTCCGGCGACGCGCCGAAGACCGTCACTGTCCATCGGACGGGTGGATTCACCGGCGATGTTTCCCATTTGACCGGCAATCCATCGGTGGTCAGCGGCGTCGCCCGTGGCGATGTTCAGGTGTATGAGATCTCGGGAGATGCGCTGAGGCGGGCTCTGAACCAGTGCCCCGCCCTGAGCGACATCATCCTTCAGGCGTTCATCGCCCGGCGGCAGTTATTGCACCAGTCGCCCGACTTTACTGGTCTACGAGTCATCGGCTCTCGATACTCGCCCGACACCTTTCGGGTGCGGGACTTTCTGGCCAAAAACCGCGTACTCTTTACCTGGGTCGACGTGGAGACCGATCCGCAGGTGGATCGGCTGCTTAAGCAGTTCGGGGTCACCGAAGCCGACACGCCCGTGGTGGCCTGCAGCACCATGCTGCTCCTCCGCAATCCCTCGAACCGCCAACTGGCCGATCGAATCGGGATTCGTCAATCCCTGGAGCAGGCGGTCTACGACCTGACCGTGGTGGGGGGCGGTCCGGCCGGGCTGGCGGCCGCGGTCTACGGAGCATCCGAAGGGCTCCGGACCCTCGTGTTGGAACGCACCGCGCCGGGAGGCCAAGCGGGAAGTAGCATGCGGATCGAGAACTATCTCGGCTTCCCCACGGGTCTGACCGGCGGCGAGCTGACGGACCGGGCCATCATTCAGGCCAACAAATTCGGCGCTCGCCTCGCCATCGCCACCCCGGTGAGCGGCCTCATGTTCGACAAGGCATACCCGGTGGTGCACCTTGACGGGGCCGAAACCGTCACCACCAAGTGTCTGCTGATCGCGACTGGGGTCGACTACCGTCGGTTGGCCGTCGATGGATGCCAACAGTTTGAGGGAAGAGGTGTGTACTACGCCGCAACTATTACGGAGGCGCAACTCTGCCGGGGCGAACAGGTCTTGATGGTAGGGGGAGGCAATTCCGCCGGTCAGGCCGCCATCTTTCTGGCCCAGCACGCCGGCCGGGTGCTCCTGCTGATTCGCGGTCACGATTTGTATAAGGACATGTCAAGCTACCTGGTCAAACGGATCGAACAGATACCCAACATCGACGTGCTTTACAACACGACAATCCAGCGCATGCGGGGCGATGGCCACCTAAGTGCGGTCGACATTCTGAACAGCAAGACGGGAGAAGAGCAAACCATAGAGACAGCGGCGGTGTTTAGCTTCATTGGCGCCGTACCACGGACGGACTGGCTGCCCTCCGAGATCGAGCGAGACGCCCATGGGTTCATCCGGACCGGCGCGGCGCTAGCCGATTCTCCTCACTGGACTGAACGCCGGCAACCATTCCTACTGGAGACGAGCCGTCCCGGCGTCTTCGCGGCGGGGGATGTTCGGTCTGACTCCATCAAGCGTGTCGCATCGGCGGTCGGCGAAGGCGCCATGGCTGTCAGATTCGTGCACGAATATCTCAAGGACATGTGAGGATGTTCCGGGGAGCAAGAAGCGATGGAGGTGAATCACGAGCGCGTGTGGGAACTCGTCCAGGCGGACGTTGAAATCGCGACCACATCAAACCTGTTCAGAAGACACACGCAAGGAGATGCGGCGTGGACATTTACTTCCTGCACGTCGTTTTCGTGCAGCGCGATCATCCTGGCGAACGCAACTAGCAGCAACCTTTTGCTAATACGAACAGCAGAAGAGATTCGAGCGGCTTCGGCTCTTGTGCCGAGGCGAAAGGTGACAAAATAATGACCACGACATGCGCACATCTCAGTGAGATCCGGTCAGTGACACCAAGCGCGAATGGATGTGAAGATTGTTTGAAGTTGGGTGATAGCTGGGTGCACCTGCGTTTATGCCTCACCTGCGGACACGTCGGCTGTTGTGATTCCTCGAAGAACAAGCATGCGACCAAGCACTATCACCAATCCACGCATCCCATTATTCAGTCATTCGAGCCCGGGGAGCATTGGCGGTGGTGCTATCCGGATAAACTCTTTATGGAAGCCTAAGCCCACTCCCCCCGGTGAAAAGCTTTGCCTCCGGCATACAAACTGATTCTCTCTACAACAAAGTTGATCTTCTGGATCATTCCTACAGTTCCGCCCGGAGCCGATGCCAATTGAGATGTGTACGGCAAGATCAGGATCAATGTAGTAAGAAATAAACTTAATCGTGAGGATCGTCACTTGATAAAGGCTTATGGTCAGGATGAACGAGAGTCCGCGGTCTCTTCCATGAATCAGCCATGTGGGCTTTTATGAGGTCATCTAAGGCGGCACGCAATGCCTGTTCCATCCATCGCTTGACAACTGGATACGTCGCGGGAGCTTTATGCCCCAATGAACGCGCGATGGCGAGTTTCACATCGGTGCTCACCGTGATGGCGATGAGAACATCCATGGAATCCCTCCGGCAATTTACCCACTTTTGAATTGCCCCATATGGCGGTCACGGTTACGCCAATATTCCAAGACAGCGAAAGCCAAAAACGTCCATCCCATCAGGGCACTCAACACAATAAAGGTAATGACGCTGTAGACCAAGGAGGAGAATTCCACGAAAACCTCCTTCTACTGCCGTTCAATAGCTTTAGCGATATCCTAAGGTTTTTGCTATTGGACGAAGGTCGTACAACCCGAGGTGAGCACGGCACTCAATAATGTTGAACACACCGCAAGGGGCATCCCTGATAATCGTAACGATGGCGAGCACAAATAGCATGAACTTGGGAGAAGGAGCCGAAATGATTGTTGAGCCATGCACCACGTTGCTGCACGCCTCCTTAACGGAACATGAGTGTGAGTCTATAGAGGCCACGTCTATTCGTTGTACCGATTAGAACGCCGATAAAAGATTCCCACATTCGCGTGAAGTGGATTCATGGCTCCGCCATCTTCATAGGATTGTTGATTCATCTGTGATCCTTGATGCGCCTTGATGCTGACTAAAGCCGCGGATATTTGGGAGACGATTGAACGCCGGCGCGGGATGGTGCTGAAGGTGGACACCAGCACGCGATCGAAGAATCGAGGCCGGTAATTATCACGTGCGGGAAGCCATCAGCAGGCCTCCAGTGTAAGCGGCTAAGCAGGGACCAATCGTTAACACTTGCCACATACCTATGGCGGGGTAACGCTGAGCCTCCTAGGACCGAGTGGTTTCCCTTCTCCAAGATTACAGTTGTGCAATCAGGATGTCGACCACGATTCGCCGGGTACCAATGCCCGATCGACCTGATCTGATGTCTACTTCACACTTATAGAGGGAGAACAGGATGATGATTCCGTCAAAGCGTGGCATCCTCGTTCTCATGGCCATCGCCACTTTCTTTGCTGTGAAATCCAGCACGGAGGCATTCGCGGGACCCGCTTCTGAGGTGATTCAGCGAACGCTTGAGCAGGTGTTAGGCGTGCTGCACGACCCTTATTAAAAGAAGCCGCCCCAGCCTGGAATCGTCAGCAACAGCTTGTCCCCCTCGTGGTGCAACGATTCAGCTGTCGGGAGATTCTCGTGCATGAGCGCGCGATATCCGACCTTGCATGGTATCAATACTTAAGTATAATTGAGCCGGTTGGTGCGATGAGTAATAATGGTTCGGGTCTACTGCTTTTACATTCACCATTACCAGAGGAGGTCTCTCATGCGTTCGTCCACCCAACAGCGGAAACTCCTTGCTGCCTCGTTCGTCACTGCGGCCGGGCTCTGTATGGCCTTGGTTCCCATTGGACAGGCAGAGGCCGGGTTTCTCTTCAACAATGATAATAAGCAGCAGCTGTTGCATAGCGGAACTAGTCAGTCCAGCCAGTCCAGCGGGCAGGGGGGGGATTCAACGTCTATCACATCTCGATCCATCGATGCGTCATCCGTATCTGTCGTGCCGGAACCGACCACCATTGTGCTCTTAGGATCCGGACTCGCGGCACTCGGTTTGTGGAAGTTGAGAAGGAAGTCGTAGATCTATGACAGAAGCCGATCGTGATGAAGATCCGTGACGAGCATTGCGGGAGGTCGGAGCCTGCCGGCACGCTTATCCATCTCCCGCATATGCCCCTTTCCTAACGTTCGCTTCATTTCATGGAAACCGTTGTTGTTGTCTGGTTGCTGTTCGATGTGGATGCAAGCCAGCCTGAATTCGCCACGAAGGATTAATACGTGTCCTAGAACAAAGAGACCGAGAGGAGGGCCAGGGGAAGGGGAAAGCTTGATCCCTTCGTCTCGACATCATCCTCCGAGCGTTGGCCGATAATAAGAATGGCCGTCTCCCCAGGGACAATCTTGACGCTCGACTCCCATGCGGCATAGAGCGGTGCGATGGTGGATTTCTTCCCCTCGCCGGTCAGCGGTAATTGGACAGGCTTGCCTGGCATAAGGGGCACTATGAGATCTTGTGTCGGCACATTATGCCGCCCCACGCGACCGGTATAGGAGAATGTTACTGATTCCTTTTCCATCCTGAGAATTTTCATATCCAACGCATAACTCTTGTCATCAATAAGTTTTCCCTTGGCGAGAAGTGTCTGATCGATCGCCAGTCGAATCGTGTGCATCGTAAATGTCAACCAACCTAAATTTTTAGCTTGTTCATCCTGTTCGACCATTGATACCTCCAGTATGGCAAGGGTACGGCATGCACATAACAATCGGACCGTCAGTTGCAGTTGAAGCAGAATACTGAAAGACATTTCTATTGTCGATGTAAATCTGTCGTCATGTCCTGTCGTGAAATAGCTCTACGCCGCCTCCCCTACTCCGCTAATGTCTGTTCTGAGGAGAACCGGTGTGCTAGTATTCGATTCCCCAATGGAGCCCACTTCAACATTGAATACCATGAGCCGAAAGTTGGGGCTGATCGTCTGTACGCTGCTCGTTCTTTCACTGCCTTCTCACGCGTCGGCAGTCGTCGATAGCGCGGAAAATCCGGACCGGCATGAGCGCAGCGAAGAATATGCCGACCGCAAACTGATCCGTCCGTCGCCCAAAGAGCGGGTCGCGATCATTAAGTTGTTGGAACGAAAACCCCGCCCCAAAACCTTCATCGATGCCGACATCAAATATCTCCGCGCATTACTCGAGAAAGCCGTGTGGACGGGAGCCGAACGAAGGATCTTAGGGGAGATCTGGCAAGAGGTCACCGGCCGGCCATTCGAGCCCTCACAATCCGAGAGTCCCGACGAGAGATAAAGAGTATTTACATCATTTCGCTGTCTTAAGTATCCTCGCTTCATTGAAGGAGCGACAGCTATTGCCGTTTCAATACGGCATCTCCTCATCGTCCAATCCAAAGTGATGGCCGATTTCATGGACAACGGTATCGCGAACTTCCTGGATAACTTCATCCGAGGTCCGGCACAATCGTAAAATCGGGCCGCGGTAGATCGAAATACGGGCCGGCAGGTGCCCGCCGGCATCAAAAAACGATTCGGCATCCAGTGCCGTGCCTGAGTACAGGCCCAGCAAGTCGTCTTCGGATTCAATCTCCAGCTCGTCCAGCACCTCGCGCGATGGCTCTTCTTCCACCACCACGGCGACATTCTTCAGTAGACGCCGGTATTCATCAGGCAAGCCATCGATGGCCCGGTGGACGAGATCCTCGAAATCCTCAGGGCTGATCGACAATGAGCGAGCGCGACGACGCGGCATGGAGAATAGAGCTGATTAAGGTGGAGGTGGAAGTGGAGAACCTTTTTATTCGCTGTTTATTTTGAAACGTAGCCTCGGCCTCAACCTTACTTAATGGGCACCCATGGCCGGCATAAACATGGTTCCCGATTTCGACTGCTGCACCTCCACCTTGCCGTGCTGCCGAAGCGGCGGAGAATCCCAGATGACCTTATTCCCCGGCGCAAGAGTCGCCGCCTCCATGAAATGGCGTCGAGCAGCGGCCTCATCACCGAGATTGTTCAAGACCCACGCGAGATTGTAGTGCGCCTCGGCAAGCGACGGTTGGGCCTTGATGGCTGCTTCGTACTGCGTCTTCGCGCCCACCCACTGCGCGGTTTGGAACAGTCGGTTTCCCTCGTCCATCATTGCCACCACCGCCGGTTGCGTGCCCGCCGGAGCATGTAGCGTGCGCTCAGATCGAATCGGCGTCGCGCACGCTGCGAGCAGCAGTCCCATCATGACCCAGACCATGCCTGTTTTCATCACATCCTCCTGTTATCGGAAATGCGGTGCCACTGCGTAGGAATACGAGTTTGAACATCACGTGATCAAGACCTAATGATTGCGCGACGGCCACCCGGTACGCGCGTGCCTGGATCGCATACTCGGCGGCCCGACGTTCAAGCGTCTCGGCTTCGACCCGATCCGTCTTGTAATCGGTAACCCACACCTGCCCATCCAGGCGGTACACCACGTCAATCACGCCTTCCAAAATACAGGGCAGAGGACTGAGGTCTGAGGACTGAGGATTCCACGGGATCACAAAGGGCAGCTCTCGTCCTAGGATGTCTGCCCGAGCCAGGTCTTGATAGGGCTTCGATCCGATAAATGCGTCAAAGATCTCCTCAATCTCGGCGATCATGCCCGGCACGTCATCGGTGAGAGTCACCGGGACAAGCGTCCGGCAAAGTGGTTGGATTCGTTCCATCAACATCCGAGGATTCTCGGCAAAGTTCCATTCTTCCAACAATCGATGCGCCACGATGCCCAACACACGACTCCTTTCCGTATCCGCGCGCACATACCGCCCTGATCCGGGGGCCAGCCTTTGGTGCTTTGCAAGCTGAGTCGGAGTCAGCCGACTCGGGCTTTCACACAGCTCGTGCCACACGCGAGTGCGTTGTTCCCACCGCCTCACCAAATCTGAACGGTCTGGTGGCGGCAGCAACGCGTTCAGTTCTTCTTGCCGACTTCTGGAAAGTTGATCGGGAACGGTCAAGACGGTCTGCGTAATCGTAATCGCGCCGATCTGAATGTCATTCGATGCCGGTGTTCCGAGTAATGGGTCGCTCGCTTCTTTTAGTAAGGCCACGAAGGTGCCGCGGCCCGCGCGTGCAGTTAGGCCGCCTGATAGAATTATCCGTTCTTTGGCGCGCGTCATCCCGACATAGAAAAGCCGCCGGCCCTCCGCCTCTTCCCGCACGCGCGATTTCTCACCGACGAGCACCGCGCCCAGATTCAGGCGCCCCCCCAGAGAAATGCCAAAAACTCCCGAAGCCCAATCGTGAGAGATGACGGGCTCCTCCATACCGCCAGTCGGGCCGTGATGGAGTCCGGGCAGGACGACGACAGGAAATTCCAGGCCCTTGGCTTTGTGGATGGTCAGGATCCGCAGCGCGTCGAACGATTCTTCCGCCAACGCGCTCTCCGCTTCGTCCGGCTGTTCCTCCAACCGCTGAATCATGAGTTCGACGAATCCATGCAGGGTCAGAGACGGGCGATCCGCGAGCACTGAAGACATGTCTCTTACCTTGATCAGGTTGGCCACTGCCTGTTCGCCGTGAAGCGACGCGGCGGCCAGCTCGAGCAAAGGCAAGCGCGAGAACACCAACTCGATGAATGCGGACAGGGTGCAAAGCGGAGCGGCGTGAAACAATTCCGCCAGTCGTTCGTACAGCCGGCGAACAGCGGAGGCGCGCGGGCTGCTCCAGCCGGCTAAAGCATCCGCACGGCGATAATCAAACGCGGCGCGTTCCCGTAATTCATACACTTCCCGATCCGTCAGCCCTCCGATCGGAGATCGCAGGACCCCGACCAGCGCAATGGCGTCATGCGGATTTTCGATCACGCGGAGCAGATTGACCAGATCGACAATCTCCTGCCGGCGATAAAAATGTTTTTCCCCGTCGGTCACGTACGGCAAGCCATGCCGTCGCAGCGCCTCCAGATAATCCTGCGCCTGCGTCAGTTTTCTGAACAACAGCGCGATATGCCCGGGGCGGAGCGGCGTACACCGCCCATGACTCTCGGTGAGCGTCTCACCGGCCAACAGCTCTTCTTTAATCCAGGCGGCAAGATACTCTGCCTCGATGCGGGTGGCCGCCGCCGCGTCGAACTCCTCCTCGTCCACGGCGGATGTCACCATCCGCAGGATCACGCCCGGGCTGCCGGCGCCGCCGTGGCGATTGGGTTGCGCCACCAGCCCGACGTTCGGGGGCTGCACATTGTCCACCGGCCGCAGCAGGCGGTCGAAACAGGCATTTACGACCTTGAGCACGCGCTCATGACTCCGGAAGTTCGTGGTCAAGTCATACTGTATGCCCCCCGATGACCGGATCTTCTTCACAACCTGCTCAAAGGCTTCAATGTCGGCCCGGCGAAAGGCATAGATGGATTGTTTGGGATCGCCGACGATGAACAGCTTCCCCGGTGTGAGGCGGACATCGCGCCAATGGAACGCGCATCGGCCTGGTTGCTCCGCCAGATAGAGGAGGATTTCATACTGGCTCGGATCCGTGTCTTGGAATTCATCCACCAGGATCGCGTGATATTCGCGTTTCAACCGCTCGCGGATCTTCGGATGGTCTCGAAGCAGCGATCGGGCCCGCGCAAGCAAGCCGTCAAAGGAGATGCAACCTTGTGCGAGAAAACCCGCGCGGATCTTGCGCGCGAACGGAATCAGGAGGGCAAGCAGGTCCCCAATCACGGCACGATCCACTGCCAGGACGCGCTTGGCGATCCTGACCAGGTTCGCGCACGCGGCAAAGTCGTCTTCCCCCCACCCGGCCGGACAGTTGCCCAGGTCTCGCGCGAAAATGTTCAGACGGGCGGCATCTAATTTTTGGACTTCCTCAATTCCACACTCCACCAGCACCCCGAGCAGGTCGTGCACGGCGGCCATTGACAATTCCGCTTTGCGCCGTTTCTGTCGATCATAGGCAGTCAAAAGCTGAGCCGCGCGGTCTCGCTTGGCGACAAACCAGTCGCGGATCGCCGGCGAGAGCGTGGGATCTTGGCTCTGCTGCTGGATCTCATCAAGTGGGACCAGCTCACTGCATAGGGCCGATGCCAGCTTCCGCATCTCAGCCAGTCCCACGGCGGCCAAGAGCCGGCGCCAATGGGGATGGTTCGAGCCTTTCGGCCCTAATTCTTCGTCCAGCCAGATGTCCCATTGAGTTGAAAAATGCTCATCGAATCGGAGGCCATCGTCTTCTTCAAAATCCGGGTCAACGCCGCTTTCAATGGGGTACAGGCGCAGCAGATGCGCGGCAAAGCTGTGCAACGTGCCGATCTGCGCCTTTTCCAGATCACGCAAGGCGGTCTCGGCTCGGCGGCCGATCTCACCGGATGACAGCCCATAGGCGTCCCGCAAATCGCACGTCCGCACGGCCCCGGCATCCGGGGATCTACTGTGGTCAGGCGACAGCAGGGAGAGCAGGCGCTCGCGCAGCCGGGCTTTCATTTCGGCCGCCGCCTTGTTGGTAAAGGTCAAAGCAACGACCTGCGTGACCTCGATCGGTCCGGGTTCGCGTATCAGCGCATGGATGAGGCGATTGGCCAAGAGGGTCGTCTTGCCCGTTCCGGCCCCGGCGACGACGACGATGTTGCGGTCAAAGGTGGTTTCTGCCTGCCGGCGAACCTCTGCATCGGGGATGTGTAGAGGATTGCTACTCATTAGTCACTTTTTGCTTGCGAAGACGGCGCAGGGCCTTCGCGGGCGGCGCGGTGTGTTGTCGCCACCAGGTCGGCCCATGGAATCGACGGCAAGCCGGCGCGACTTCACAATAGTCACAGTACCCTTCTGAGACAGGCAAGATGAAAAAGCGCCCCTGTCTGATGCCCTCGAGCAGCAGCCGCAGCGTCTGGCGGAGTTGAGGGGCGGCAGCCCCGCGCCAAACTGAGCTATCAAACCGGCTCTGCTGGATGGGCGTCTCCCAGGCCGGGGCGAGAAAGCGGAACTCCACCTGGTCCGGGAGCACATCATGCACCTTCATCGAGGCGTATATGGGCGGCTGCAGCCGAAACCCACGGATGGCCGCTGTGACGAGATCGCGGTCCTGACCTTTCATCTCCCGGCCTTGCTTGAACTTGTAGTCGATGATCCGGATTCCCGGCGGCGAGTCTCGCCGATCCACCCGATCGAGTCGGCCTTTTAGTTTCAGAAATCCCAACTCAGGCCCGAGCTCCTCCAGCATCCCTTCCGCCTCGGCCTCAAATTCTACGGGGCGATACCCGCTGTCCCGGCACTCCTGTTGATCGATGTCCAACATCGCCTGGACCAGCGCAATGACGGTGTCTCGCGCCATGTCCCACGTCAAGGCGTACCCGGTTCCAGACTGAGCCGCGAAGTTCGTGAAGGCCTCGTCGGCAGCCGAGACAATTTCGCTATACAGCAACAGAGGAGACAGGTCGGTCTGGGGCCAACCCATCCCGACTAACTGTTGATAGCAGCGCCGCAGCACCGCATGGCAAAGCTCGCCGAACACCTGCGCGGACAACTCGCCAAGGGGCTGAAGTCTGAGCGGCTCAAGCTTGAGAACCTGACGGGCGAAATATTGGAACGGGCAGCGGGCGTACTGCTCCAACGGCGTGGGAGCCAGTCCCTTGGTGACGAGCCGGTCCCAATGGTGATCGAACGGACCGAGGAGACCGTCATGGGAACCAAGATGAAGTGGGCCGGATTCAAGTGACCGCAACGCTTCGGCGCCGTTTCGAAACAGATCGCCGTCACGTCCTGTCGCGGTGAGCCATGCCGACGCGTCATACCGATCGAGAGCCAACCGCAGGGCCATTTCATCCGGCGTGAGCAGGGCGGGCGCAAACTGGGGAAACTCCGCACGGTCGGATAATCGCCGGGGCAACTCCACCACCGCGCCGTCCTGTCCCTGGCCGGATCGCTGCCATTCCGTCACATACGGAGAGAGCGCCAACGGCCGCCCGTCGGAGTCCGCTCGCTGAGAGATGAGATAGAGCCGGTGTTGGGCGGCCTGCCGAAGGAGCGTAAACAGAAGGCGTTCCTCATCGTGGCCGGTCAATTTCTCATCGATCTTATACCCCAGCGTCTCATTCAACACACGCCGGCTCCGGTCTCGAAGAAAGGCGTCTTCGCGAATCACGCGAGGAAACATTTTCTCGTTCAGGCCGATGAGGAACACGGCGCGAAATGGCAGGCCACGAGCCGACATGGCATCCAACACACGGACGCCCCGATGATTGCCGGGGACGATCGGTATCGTTGCACCCTCGACCGCTCGGGCCAACAGATCGGCCCATTCTTCCCAACTCACCGTCCCGCCGACGCGATCAAGTTGGCGAAGCTGCCTGATGATCGAATGGAACGCGTGGATCACGGCCGTGAGCTGATCCGAGTCCAACTCGTCCTCATTGGATTCCTCAAACAGACCAGGGAGCGAAAGATGCTTCGCCGCCAACGCGACGAAGGCATCAGTGATCTCCGCCACCCCGCCGTGCATGGGCAGCACTCGACAATCGGCGATCAATTCGGAGACGAGGCGCCAGAGCAGTTCCAGTTGCTGCGCCGGAATGCCTATCCGCCTGTTGCGAATCTCACCGGACTCTTCAGCGCCATTTATACGGCCTGCTGAAGCGAGCCGCTGCCAATCATCCTCGCCCCGACGGATACCGAACGCGCCTGCGGCGATCTGCCAGAGATCGGGTCTCGGCTCCAGAGTTCGACCACCGGGCATGGGAAGACGATAGAACCGCGAGGTCACGACATCGAGCACCGGCGCACGCGCGAACTCACTCAGCGGAAGCCGGGCCAACTGAAGCATGACTTTGGCCGCCGGCTCTTGA
>DATFCE010000106.1:0-4291 GCA_035253365.1 Nitrospiraceae bacterium | reverse complement strand
CCATGAAAGATATCGGGGCGATTGTGATGGCGGCGGGGTTGGGGAAGCGCATGCGGTCTAAGCTTGCGAAAGTCCTGCATCCGGTCGCGGGCCGTCCGATGGTCCTCTATGCGGTGGAATTAGCGGAACGGGTTGCCACGGAAGGTGTGGCGGTCGTGGTCGGTCATCAGGCAGACAAGGTGAAAGCCGTCCTCGACGCGCATCATGCCGCCAAATCCATGACGCCGGCCGGCGGGGGCGTCCCGCAACGCGCAAAGGGAGTAACGGCCCGAGTTAGCCTTGAACCTGGCAATATGCCGCTTCTCACCGCTGAGCAAGCGCAACAGTTGGGGACCGGCCATGCCGTGATGCAGGCGCGAGCCGCTTTCCTGCGGGCGCGTCGGTCTGTAGCCTCAGCCTACGCGATCTTAAACGGCGACACGCCGCTGTTGACCGAAATAACGGTGCAGGAATTATTGCGGGTCCATGAGGAGGAGAAAGCGACCATCACGATTCTGACGGCGGTCTTGGATGACCCATCGGGCTATGGGCGCGTGGTGCGCCATCCAAACGCCAACATCGATCGGCCGGTCTTGAAAATTGTGGAAGATCGGGACGCGACCCCCGAGGAAGCCGAAATTCGGGAAGTCAACGTCGGGACGTATGTCGTGGACGGTCCGTTCTTATTCGAGGCGCTCGATGCGCTGCAACCTCAGAATGCGCAACAGGAATATTACCTGACGGATATCGTCAAACTGGCCGTGGAGCGTGGCCTCAGGGTATCGGCCTTAATTGCCAAGCATGCCGATGAAGGGATGGGCATCAATTCACGTCAGCAATTGGCGGCAGCCGAACGGGTGCTCCGTAGTCGGATCTGCGAGCGCTGGATGCAGGAAGGCGTGACATTGCGCGATCCCGCCACCATCTCCATCGATGCAGATGTGCGGATCGGGCAGGATAGTGTGGTGTATCCGTACGTCACCCTCGAAGGCCGCACCACCATCGGCCCAGACTGCGAGATTCGCTCGCACTCGCGAATTACCGATAGTGTGCTCGGCAAGCACGTGGTGGTTCAGGACTGCTGCGTGATTCGCGAAGCCCATCTGGAAGACGATACGACTGTCGGCCCATTCGCTCATCTGCGCCCTGGCGCGGTGCTGCGCCGGTCGGCGAAGGTCGGCAATTTCGTGGAAATGAAAAAAACCGACTTGGGCGAGGGATCCAAAGCCAACCATCTGACCTATCTCGGTGATGCCAAGATCGGGAAGGGCGTCAACATCGGTGCCGGCACCATCACGTGCAACTACGATGGCTTCCACAAATTTGAAACCGTGATCGAAGACGAGGTGTTTATCGGCAGCGACACCCAATTAATCGCCCCGGTGCGGGTAGGACGGGGAGCCGTCGTCGCGGCGGGTTCGTCAGTGACCGAAGAAGTACCGGCCGACGCTCTGGCGATTTCCCGTTCGATGCAGGTCAATCGGCCGGGGTGGGCGGCTCGCCGGCGAGCACTGCCGGCAACAGACGGCAGGCGCGGGGCCCAAAGCACGGGGAAGGCTGAGCCTACCGCTCAAAGTCCTACGCCGCGCCCCGATGAAAACGGTGCACGAGACGCTAAGCCCCTTGCCTCGCGTTCCACACCTCGCTCTTCTGAAAATACACGAACCAGAAAGGGTAAAAGGTAAGCCTATGTGTGGCATCGTCGGATACGTCGGCGACCAGAATGCCGTGCCGATTCTCTTAAAAGGATTGCGGTCTCTCGAGTATCGGGGGTACGATTCCGCGGGCATCGCCATCGTCAATCAAGGCAAGATCGAGGTGCGGCGCAGCGTCGGCAAATTGACGAATCTTGAAAAGACGCTGAGCGGCAATGGCCTTCAGGGCCCTACCGGAATCGGCCATACCCGCTGGGCCACGCACGGGAAGCCATCCGAGCAAAACGCGCATCCGCATCGATCCGGAGGTTGCGTGCTCGTGCACAACGGCATCATTGAGAACTACCTTCCGCTCAAGCAGCAACTCCAAAAAGAAGGGTATCGCTTTGAATCGGAAACCGACACCGAGGTGGTCGCGCATCTGATTGCCCGAGCGCTCAAACAGGGTCGCACATTAGCGGAGGCGGTGTTGGCGGCGACGCAGGACATTCGCGGCAGCTATGCCATTGCCGCGGTGTGCGAAGGCGAGCCGGATACCTTGGTCGCGGCCCGATCGGGTTGTCCGCTCGTGATCGGCCGGAACGAGAAGTCCACCATCGTCGCCTCCGACGTCATGGCCATGCTGGCGCACACCCGGGATGTCACGTATCTCGAAGAAGGCGACCTGGCGGTGGTGACGTCGAAAGACGTGCAGATGATGGATGCCAAAGGACATCCCGTCACGCGGACATCGACGCGCATTACCTGGGATGCGGACGCGGCTGAGAAGAGCGGCTATCCACATTTCATGTTAAAAGAAATTCACGAACAGCCGCAAACCATTCTGGATACGATGCGAGGCCGATACACGTTTGAGACCGGGGAAGCCGATCTTCCGGATATCGGGTTGACCAACGAGGCGTTGGCCGCGGCCGGCAAAATTTGGATCGTCGCGTGCGGCACGTCCTGGCATGCCGGCCTTGTCGGGAAATATCTCATCGAAGAAATGGTCAAGGCGCCGGTGCAGGTCGATATTGCGTCGGAGTTTCGCTATCGCGATCCGTTGGTGAAGAAAGACGATCTCTTTCTCACGATTTCCCAATCCGGCGAGACGGCCGATACGCTGGCGGCCGCGCGCGAGGCCAAGGTCAAAGGGGCGCGGGTGCTGTCGATCGTCAATGTCGTGGGCAGTACCCTCGCGCGTGAATCGGACGGCATCCTGTATACGCACTGTGGACCGGAAATTGGGGTCGCTTCGACCAAAGCCTTTACGGCTCAACTGACGGCGCTCTATCTATTGGCGCTGCATTTGGGACGCGTGCGAGGCACGCTCAACGCCAATGACGGCCGCATGTGGCTGGAGCGATTTGTTTCACTGCCGGCCCGCGTCGAGCACATCCTGAAGCGAGAGGCGGAGCTTGTCGCCATTGCGAAGCGCTATCACACCAAGCGAAACTTTCTTTACTTGGGACGCGGCATCAACTATCCGATCGCATTGGAAGGGGCGTTGAAGCTGAAAGAAATTTCCTATATCCATGCCGAAGGCTATGCCGCGGGCGAGATGAAACACGGGCCGATCGCCTTGATCGACAAAGATATGCCGGTGGTCGTGTTGGCGCCCAGGGATCGCCTGTACGAGAAGACCGTCAGCAATCTCATGGAGGTCAAGGCGCGCAACGCGCCGGTCATCGCCTTTGTCAGCGAAGGTGAGCGAGACCTAGGTAAAGCCGCGGACGCCGTTTTCACGATTCCAGACGTCCCAGCCCTGCTGACGCCGGTTCTCTATACCGTCGCGCTGCAACTGTTGGCCTATCACGTCGCCGTGCTGCGCGGGACCGATGTGGATCAGCCACGGAACTTGGCCAAGAGTGTGACCGTGGAGTAATCAAAGGATCGTACGACTCTGCAGAGGGACACTTCCAACAAGAACCCAGTTATGAAGGCATAGATTCCAGCGCTTTCGGCTCGGTAGCTTCCATAGAAACTCCGTACTTCTCCATCTTTACAGCGCCATTCGGGACAATTCAGCCCTCCGCGGGCGGGAAGTAAACGATCGCGCGCATTTCTCACCGGTTCTTTGAACGGAAGGCGCCAAAATTGCCCAGGAGAATTTTGGCCTGGGCGTACGGCATCATGTCCGCAATAGTGCCACGGCTTTTCATGATAAAAAAGGATACAGCCTGTATCTGTTTGCATAACACGCCGATTGATGGCAGACCGCTATCGTCGCCGATCTAGAATCAGTAAGCAGCTAATGTCTCGCTTCTTCGTTAGTTTTCATCCGAGAAAAGTAGACTGCTCTTTTGGTTCACCGATTTGGACGTGGGTATGGCGCTTGCCTTGACTGCTGTGGCAGGAGTTCAGCCAACGGTGAGGAGGTCCGCCATGGCGATCAAGTATGTTGCGTCCTTTAAGGAGCCGCTTCAAGATCAGCAGGGCCGGAGAAAAGGCATGCTGCTGTGGGGTGATCCGGTCCATGTCCTCGACTCGTCCGGACCATCCTGGCGCGTCCGCGTCCGCGGGGTCGAAGGCTGGATCGCACCGGAAAAGCTGTCCGATCGCGGACTGCTCGAAATCTATGTCATCGACGTCGGTCAGGGAGACGGCGTGTTAATGAGAACGCCTGACGACAAATGGCACCTGATCGACGGCGGGGTAGCGAATCGGGCGCAGATGAC
>DATFCE010000105.1:0-21601 GCA_035253365.1 Nitrospiraceae bacterium | reverse complement strand
CACGGCGGCTCCATCTGGGCGGAGAATCGCGCCGCCGGCGGCGCGCGATTCTCGGTGGCGCTACCGCAACATGACACACTATGTCGATCCGACTCGTAATTGCCGAGGATCAACGATTGTTTCGCCAAAGCTTGCGATTGCTCCTTGATCGCGAGCCCGATCTCGCCGTGGTCGGGGAAGCGACCGACGGCCGCGAGGCGTTCAATCTTGCGATGCAGTTCAAGCCCGACATGGTCTTGATGGACGTCGATATGCCCAAGCTCGATGGGGTGACGGCGACCCGCTTGATTCAAGGGTGTCTGCCGCAGATCAAGGTATTGATGCTCTCGGTGCACGACGATGATGCCCGGATCGTCGCGGCCGTGCAAGCCGGCGCATGCGGGTACATCCTCAAGGACGCGGACCATCAAGAGTTCTTACGCATTATCCGCGGCACCTATCGAGGCGAGGCGGTCGCCTCGCCGTTTCTTCCGGATCGTCTGGCCCGAACGGCTTACCACGCTCTCACACACAACGGCGAACGACAGGCCGGCGGCCTTACGATGCTCACGGACCGGGAGCGGGAAATCCTCGCGCACGCGTCGGCGGGCCGCGGCAACAAAGAAATCGCCGATTACCTGTGCGTGTCCGCCGACACGGTGAAGACCCATCTCCATCATATTTATCGCAAACTCAACGTGACCGGCCGCGTGGAAGCCATCCTCGTGTACCTCAGCGCCAAGTAGCCCGAGTCCCTTTGTCTGGATGGCTTACCATCTCGGGGTAGAACCCGAGCCTTCTTTTAACACCGTCAACACAAGCAGTCCGTTGGAGAAGAGTTTGAATGAACGAAGAAACATGGTGACGAGATGGTCAGACACGGGTACTATTCCACCGTTTAATCTTGGTTTGTTCATGTCTGAAAGAACGCCGAAAGAAGGAGGGTCGAGCATGGCGAAGAACCAAGGACCGACTCTGCTGGAAAAGGAGCCCTCGACTCAAAGAACTTGAAGCGAAAGGGATTGATCGGCCCCCCCCTTTCGGGAGAAGGAACCGATCGCTTTGCCCCCGGTGCTCCCGGGAAAGCCGCTATCTGCCTACCTCGATGAGGTACGGGTTAATGTATCTTGATGCCGGCGCATTGGTGAAAGCGTATGCATTCGAACCGGGCACAGAAGAGGTAGTAGCATGGCACGCTCAAGCGGAAATGGTCAGTACCTCAAAAGTGGCGTACATCGAAGTGCTGACAACATTGTATCGAAAGCGACGTGCTGGAGAAATGTCCGATGGAGAATTGAGCGAGAAGATCGAGGCATTCATTCGCCATTGGGAAGCCATGCGTATTGTGGATCTTTCTGATGAGTTGTTGCAACGCTTTCGTAATCGCGCGATGCGAAGTGGACCGCGTGCTTTAGATTTGATTCATCTGGCCTCGGCACTGCTTCTTCAGGACTACTTAACTGAGCGTGTGCAGTTTGTCTGTGCAGATAGGCGTCTCAACGAAGCCGCTGCGGCCGAAGGGCTGTCCGTTCGTTATCCCTCTCCTGGCTTGTCATCTCGGGTTCACTGCGAGACCCCATTCCCTACGCAACCCTGAAGTCCTCGGTCGCATCGCAGAATTGGATATAACTGAACGCCAAGTCATCCCCGCCATTTGCTTCACCTACCAGGCGGGCTCGGTGCATTGGCCTGTGCAGTCTTGGCATCGAGCACGTCCCGCACTTTGCGCACCAACGCCTGGCTGGTAAACGGTTTTTGAAGGAACGGCGTCTCGGCTTGCAAAATGCCATGGCGGACGACGGCATCGTCGGTATAGCCCGACATGTAGAGAACCTTCATTTCAGGGTGCACGAGACGGAGTTGCTCCGCGACCTCGCGGCCGTTCATTTGCGGCATCACCACGTCGGTAATGACCAGATGCAACGGCTCTTTTCGTTGATGGCCCAGCAGGAGGGCTTCGATGCCGTGGCGCGCTTGCAGGGTCGTATAGCCGTGCTGCTTGAGCGTATCGCTGACGATGGCTCGAACGCCCGGTTCATCCTCCACGATGAGGACGGTTTCCGCGCCGTGGGGCATGTCCCGCGCCGGCACGCGGGGCTTCAGGGCGCCGACCTCCGCCTCCGCCCTGGGCAAATAGATCGTGAAAGTGCTGCCGTGACCGGGCTCACTCGAGACGGTAATGTAGCCCATGCTTTGATTGATGATGCCGTAGGTCGTGGCCAGGCCAAGACCGGTGCCCTGACCCGGTTCTTTGGTGGTAAAGAACGGCTCGAAGATCCGATCCTGCATCTCGTCGTCCATGCCGATGCCGGTATCACCGACAGCCAACATGACATAGCGTCCGGGCGGGATGGAGGTCCGCCCGAATGTCGATGGCGCGGACAGGTCGAGGTTTCGGGTGGTCAACGTGAGCCTTCCGCCTTGCGGCATCGCGTCCCGCGCATTGACGACAAGATTCATGACCACCTGCTCCATTTGGCCGGGGTCGGCATGGATCAAGCCCAAAGATTCGTCCGGCGCCAAGATCAGTTGGATGTCTTCGCCGATGAGTCGTTGGAGCATGGCATCCAGGCCGAAGACGACGGCGTTGAGATCCATCAGCTGCGGTTGGAGGACCTGCCGGCGGCTGAAGGCCAGCAATTGCGCGGTCAGCGCCGCGGCGCGCTTCCCCGCGTTATGGATTTCTTCGATCGAGACGCGCTGGGGGTCCCCCTCCGGCAGCGTCGACAGCAGCATCTCGGAGTAGCCCGTGATGACCAGCAGGATATTGTTGAAATCATGCGCGATGCCGCCGGCGAGCCGCCCTACCGCCTCCAGCTTCTGTGATTGATGGAATTGTTCTTCCAGCGACTTTTGTTCGGTCATATCGATAATGACGGCCATGACTCCGGCGATACGCGCATGGGCATCCCGTAACGGCGCGGCGGACAGCCGAATGTTGATGGGCGTTCCGTCCTTCCGCTGGCGTTGCAGGCCGATATCGATCAGCGTGTGTCCTTGCAGGACCCGCTCCCGCAGCTCTTCGAACTCTGCGAGTTGGTCCTTCCGAATAAAAGGCGGAAGATCGCCCAACACTTGATCCTGCCGCCAGCCGAAGATTCGCTCGGCGGCCGGATTCCAGCGCGTGATCCGTCCCTGAAGGTCGATGCTCACGATGGCGATGGGCGCGGACTGAATCAGCGCCGAGAGCGCGTCGGTCCGTTCGTGCAAGACCGTCGTCCCCTCGTGCACGGCGTGCTCAGCCTCGGCATGCGCGTGCCGAAGCGTCACTTCGAGTTGCCGGCGTTCCACGGCGCTCGCGGAAAGAGCCAACGCCATGAGGCCGACGACGCTCATGAACGCCTGAAGCAGCAGGAGCGACTCATTTGGCGGATGCGGCGCAAACGGACCGAGTCCGCGCAACGTGCCCCAGACCGCGAGCATAGAGAGTAAGAACGAGGCGGTGGCGGTTTCTCGAGGACCGAATCGCAACGCAATCCATGCCAAGATCGGGATAGCCAGAAAATCGACCGGATAACGCGTGTCCTGAAAGGGCCACCAACCGCCGAACAGCGCCTGGCCCACGACCACGAGCACGATGAAGGCGCAGAATATTTCCATCCGTTGCCGCCGGTCCCATCGAACACCGGCGGGCTGAGCCCACAATAACAAGACCGGCGCCACGATCAGATTGCCTTCCACGTTCCCGAGCCACCAGGTCAACCAAATTGTCCCATAGTGATTCCACTCCGCCATGCCGGCGAGGGTCAGCGCCGTCACGCCGATCGTGGCGCCGACCATCGTGCTGACCACCGCGGTCAGAACCGTAAAGCCCGCCAGATCCCGGACACGATTGAAGGCTTCGCGGCCGTTGGCAAATGTCAGGGCTAAGTACGCGCCCGACAGGGCTTCGAGGGTGTTGCCGGCGGCGATGGCTGCCGAGGTTTCGATCGTTCCGGCCGTCGTATGGTTCACGAGAAACGCGCCGATAAACACCGCCGGCCACACCCGATATCCGTAGTAGAGGAGCGCGGCGAGTGCGATGCCGGTCGGCGGCCAGACGGCCGTGGCGCTGGCATTGACAAATGCCAGCAGAAGACCGAGTTTTCCCGTGATGACATACACGGCCGTGACGGCCGCGATGGTGAGCATGGTCTGTGTGGTAGGCCGTCCTCGTGGCATGGGAAGGGTAGTTTGGCCTGCTTAATATCACCCTTCGTTACGATAGCAAATAACGACGGGAAAGTTAATGGGCGGTCGGATCGTAGCAAGCTGCCGCTAGTGACTTCCTCTCACACGACCTTCAATGTAGGACTTTTCCGGATGGTGTCGCGGTCGCTTCCGATGTATCGTCGGGACGAGTTTCTACTGAGAACCGGTGATGCGCGTCGAACAAGCCGGTCCATCATGCATTCTTAACAACCATAGATGTCCCGTCACGGCTTACAACTGAACGAAGATGTCCCATTCCAACGCCGGGTCTGGCGCATCCAGCGAATCGGCTGGATGGCCATGGCCGGATTGTTGCTCGCCGCGCTGAGCGGGGTGTTCGGGCAAGGGTGGCTCAGCGACGAAACGGCGGCAAACTCGTCAGGAACATTGTGGATTGACTACGAGCGCTTCGGTCGTTGGGAGTCCACCTTGGCCTTGCGCGTTCACGTCGGCTCCGGTGCCTCGCCGAACGGGACGGTGCGCATTCGACTGGACCAAGACTATTTGTCGAATTTGCAAATTGAAGGGATGATGCCGGAGCCGGATTCGACCGAAACGTCGGCCACGGCGGTGACCTATGTCTTTCGAACGACCGATGCCGATCAGCAAGCCGTCATTACCCTGTACACGAAGATGAAGCGGTTCGGCGTGTTCACGGCGAATATCCAAGCGGGCGGCGAGCCCCCGGTCTCTTTTCGGCAAATCATTTATCCCTAGCGAACACGCGAAAAGGTGGAACTATGGAAACGGTGCTTCGAGCGACGGCGGTCTACCTGATTCTCGTGCTGGTCTTTCGATTGGCGGGGCGGCGCACGTTTGCGCAGATGACGAACTTCGATCTGATTCTGCTGTTAATTATCAGTGAAGCTTCGCAGAACGCGATGACGGGTAACGATTATTCGATTACGAACGGATTCTTTATCATCGTGACCTTGGTCGGGATCGATGTAGGACTGTCTCTGTGGAAGCAGCACTCGCCGCGAGTGCAACGATGGCTCGATGGTCTGCCCATGATCGTGGTGGAAGACGGCCGGCTGCTCAAAGATCGTATGGATCATTGCCGCTTAGATGAAGATGACATTCTCTCCGCCGCGCGGGAACGCCAAGGCCTGGAGCGGGTCGATCAGATCAAGTATGCGGTGCTGGAGACCAGCGGCGGTATTTCGATCATTCCCAAACAGTAGAGACCATGCGCCGCCGAACCGCTCATCTCCTGCTGCTGATCGCCGCGCTCTCATCCGGCTGCGCCGGTTGGAAGCACATAGCCGGAACAGAAGCAGATGCGGCGCTCACCGACGCGGTGCAGAAAGTGCTGGCGGACGATACGGAGGCCAATTTGGTCAGGGTGGAGGTCTATACCGAAGATGCCGTCGTCTATCTGGATGGCGATCTGCAGCAATATGAGCAGAAGATACGCGCGGAACGGCTGGTCAGGAAGGTTCCGGGCGTCAAGAAAGTGTTCAATAAGATTCAAGTCGAGCCGTAATCGCGTGAAGACCCTGTGCGCGGTGGCCGCTCTGGTGTCCTGCCTGGCGGCTGTGCCGCTCTTTGCGGAAGACGCGGCGAAGGAGAGCAGCGATTGGACGTACGGCGGATTTCTCGACCTTGGGTATGCCCTCAACTTTAATTTTCCGGACAATCATCTGTGGCGCAGCAAAGAAACGACGCCTCGGACCAACGAACTCGCGCCCAATATGTTTCGCTTGTACGTGGAGAAGGAACCCCGATGGGAATCGCCGTGGGGCCTGGAGTTAGCTTCGCAAGCGGGATACGACACCAACGCCTTAGTGCCGGATGAGAGGCCCGGACGCGACCGGCCGGTTCCGGGCGCCGATGTTCTTCGTCTCATTTCGCGGGCTAATGTCAGTTACTTGGCTCCCATCGGGACGGGCCTTGTGCTGACCGCCGGCCTGATGAACGGGTTCATCAACTATGAGTCGTTCTACGCCAAAAGCAACTTCAACTATACTCGGGCCTATCTCACCGATTACAACCCCAATTTCGTGTTCGGCGTCGGCGGCCGCTATGGGTTTACCAAAAACGTGGATCTGGGATTTCACGTTATGAACGGCTTTAACTACTTGTCCCATCCCAATAACCTGCCGGGTTACGGAGCAGAGCTGGATTGGCGGATCAACAAACGGACGACGTTATACCAGGATGTCTATTATGGTCCTGATCAGCGAGAGACGGCCTTGAAATTCTGGCGCCTCTTCTCGGACAGCACCTTGGAATGGAGAGGCGAGGATGTGACGATCGCCGCCGTCTATGATATCGGGACGGAGAATGCCGCTGAACAATCGGGCCACCCTCGCACATTTTGGATGGGAGCGGCCCTCTTCACGCAGTGGAAAATCCGAGGCCCCTGGAGCGTGGCGTTTCGCCCGGAAATGTTTTGGGATCGAAACGCGCGGATGACCGACTTTCGGCAATTTCTGTGGGCGGTGACGAGCACGGTCGAATACCGGCGCCATATCGGCCATTTCCTGTCGGTCTGGCGGCTGGAATATCGTTATGATCGATCGACCGGCCCGGAGGGCGGATTCTTCAAGAACGGCGAAGTACAGCCCGGCGTGCCGGGCCTGGCGCCGGATCAACAGTTACTCTTGTTTTCAGCCATTTGGGCATTTGATTCCTGATCCGATGTCGATCGTGTAGGAAAATGTCCTGCGAGCCGATACAGAACATCCGATAGCCGCAGCTACGTGAAGGTCGTACGATATGCATCAGCGGTAAGATAACTCTTACAAGGAGGGGGCGTATGAAGAGTGCACGGGGACAATGGATGGCCGTGGCCGCGATAGCGGGAGCGCTGTGCTTCGCGCCGATAGCCGGCTACGCCGATGATTTCACCAAGGGCAGCAGGGCCGGGGAGAAAGGCCAGATCGACAAAAGTAATATGGGCGATCGCGGACAGCCCGGTGAAAACGACGGCGGACAGGTGAGAAAGCCAGGAGAAGGTGAGCAGAGCGGACGACCGGGCACGATCTTCGGGGCTCCGGCGACCTTGCCGCCGGCCGACAAGGCGCCGCAGTTCGAAGGCGCGGGGAAGCAAAAGAAAAAAGGCCAACCGCCGACAGCCGGCGGACCGGAATGATTGACTCGCTATAGGGCTCTGCGCAAGACAAGACATACGGACGGACGATGCAGAGCCCACGGTGGTGCACAAAGGATGAACCTTAATGGTGGGGCATGGTCGCATGATCATGCCCCACTTTGCTGTGGGGAGGAGCAGAACTGATGGAGAGCGTGGCTAAGCGTTCCGGCGGTGTAAAGCCGCGTCCGAGCACGGGGGCTGAGGTTAAACCCATCCGGACGCTGGCGGTGGATATCGGCGCGACAGGAATTAAGGTGATGGTTTTGAATGAGCTCGGTGAACCGGTAACGGAACGAGCCCGGGAAAAAACCCCGGATTCGGGCAAGCCGGAAGAGGTTTTGGATATTGTCCTGCTTTTGGCGAATAAGCAGGGAGAGTTCGATCGGGTCTCGGTAGGCTTCCCCGGAGTCGTTCGCAACGGCGTCGTGAAGGAAGCGCCGAACCTGTCGCCGGAATGGAACGATTTCAATATTGCCAAGTTCCTCTCCGGGAAATTCAACAAGCCCGTTCGAGTCGTCAACGATGCCGATATGCAGGGATTCGGCGCGATTTCCGGCGTCGGCGTCGAGCTGGTGATGACCTTGGGGACGGGCGTCGGATCGGCGCTGTTTGTGGACGGCCGGCTCGTGCCGAATGTGGAAATCGGGAAAGATAAATTGTGCGATGCGGCGCTCAACGAAGTGGGCAAAAAGAAGTGGAATAAACGGGTGGCCAAAGCCGCTCGGAAGCTTGAAGCGATCTTTCACTATGACCGGTTGTACATCGGGGGAGGAAATGCCCGGCTCGTGGATATCGGCGCGCTGCCTGCCCATGTCACCCTTGTGTCCAATCTCAATGGCCTGGTCGGCGGCATGGCGCTGTGGCGCGAATCGGAAACAGGAGTCGGTAGCCAGGCGAATGGAGCCTCTCCGGCTCTCTCACCCAATACGTCGGAACAACCCTCAAAAACATAGGTGACGTATGTCTGTCCTTGGTTGGATCGTATTCGGATTGATCGTGGGAATCGTGGCGAAATTTCTTATGCCCGGACGCGATCCGGGAGGCATGATCGTGACGATTCTCTTGGGCGTGGTCGGTGCCCTGGTCGGTGGATTCATCGGCCGGGCGCTCGGCTGGTATCGGGAAGGCGATCCGGTCGGGTTCGTCATGGCGGTGATCGGCGCTATTGTCGTGCTCTTCATTTATCGCAAGGTCGTCGGGCCGACGAGGGCCGATGTCTGAGGAGAGTGGGACAGTGGCGACAGCGTGGTTTCAACCCCGCGCATGGTGGGCGCTGCTCAAGGAGACGTTCACTCAATGGGGAGATGATCGTGTGCCGCGCCTGGGCGCCGCGCTCGCCTACTACACCGTCTTCTCGATCGTGCCTTTGCTGGTCATCATCATTGCGATGGTGGGATTGGTGTTCGGACAGGAGGCCGCGCAGAGCTACATTCTGGAACAGATCAAAGGCCTGGTCGGGGAGCAAAGCGCGGAAGCGATCAAAGAGATGATCGAACGCGCCAATAAGCCCTCGCAGGGCATGCTGGCGACCGTCATTGCCATTGCCACGCTCCTGCTCGGCGCGTCGGGGCTCTTCGGCCAGCTTCAGGATGCCTTGAATACGATCTGGGGCGTGGAAGCCAAGCAAGGACGCGGGATCTGGGGCATCATCAAGGATCGTTTTCTCTCGTTCATGGCGGTGCTCGGCACCGGCTTTCTCCTGCTGGTCTCTTTGGTGCTCAGCGCGGTTCTCTCGGCCATGGGCAAGCTGTTCGAGGCGTGGCTGCCGGGCCCGGAGATTATTTTACAGATCTTGAACTTTGCGGTCTCGTTCGCGGTGATTACCGGCTTGTTCGCGATGATGTTCAAGATTCTCCCCGATGCGAACATTGCCTGGCGCGACGTCGGGGTGGGCGCTGCGATGACGGCCCTGCTGTTCACGATCGGAAAATTCCTCATTGGGCTCTATCTTGGCAAGAGCGACGTGGGGTCGGCCTACGGCGCGGCGGGCTCGCTGGTCATTCTGTTGGTGTGGGTTTATTACTCGACGCAAATCCTCTTGTTCGGCGCGGAATTCACGCAGGTCTACGCCACGCGCTACGGCTCGCGCATTACGCCGACGGAAAACGCCGTGGCGACCGATGACAAGTCCAAAGGGGTTCGGCCCGAGCGGGAGGCCAAGGCTCAGGACTCTCACGCGCCGATCCCCGCGCGCCCCCGCCTTGATCCTCAAGGGAGGCGCCACGTCCGCGTTCCAGTCCCCGCCCGTTCGTCGAGATCGATTTTGGAAATTGCCGTCGCGGGGGTGTTGCTCCTGTACTTGTTCCTCAATCCGCCGCCGCGAGGACAGCGACACGCAAGCCGATCATAATGACGGGCCGTCAGCAGGGCTCATCCTGGGGCTTCCTTACGCCTGGACTCGCGCATCCATCCAGCAAACGCTTACAGATAATCGACTAGTCGGCCGATAGGGCGCCCCCGCGCCGGTGGGTATAGTGCATAGTCAACGTTCAACGAAGGAGAAGAACATGCGGGTCTGGCCTGGGAATCCTTATCCACTCGGCGCGACATGGGACGGCAGAGGTGTCAATTTTGGTTTGTTCTCAGAATATGCCACCAAGGTGGACTTGTGTTTATTTGATTCGGCCGGCGATGAGAAGGAAGCGCATCGCATCCCCCTCACCGAGCATACCGATCAAGTCTGGCACGCGTACCTTCCGGAAATCTTGCCCGGTCAACTCTACGGCTATCGGGTCCACGGGCCGTATGAACCGCAGCAAGGCCACCGGTTCAATCCGAATAAGATTTTGCTGGACCCCTACGCGAAGGCCATCGGACGCGACATACAATGGGCGGATGAGGTGTTTGCCTACCGGTTCAACGACCCGGCGACGGATCTGTCGTATGACGACCGAGACAGCGCTCCCTACGCGCCGCTCGCGATGGTCATTGATCCCGCCTTTACCTGGGGCAATGATCGCTCCCCGCGGACACCCTGGCATAAAACGATTATTTATGAATTGCACGTCAAAGGCTTTACCCAGCTTCATCCGGCGCTGCCGGACAAGCTGCGTGGCACCTATGCGGGGTTGGCATCCGAAACCGTCATTAAACATCTGATCGATCTCGGGATCACGGCCGTTGAGCTGGAACCAGTGCACTATTTTCTCAACGACCGGCATCTGATCGATCGCGGGCTGACCAATTACTGGGGATACAACACGCTGGGGTATTTCGCGCCGGCCGAGCGCTACGCCGCGAAGCATATTCCGCAAGACGCCGTGCAACAGTTCAAGATGATGGTGGCAGCGTTACACGATGCGGGTATCGAAGTCATTCTGGACGTGGTCTACAACCACACCGCCGAAGGCAACCAACTGGGTCCCACGCTCTCGATGCGGGGCATCGACAACGTTGCCTACTATAAACTCTCACCGGAAGATCGCCGCTACTACATGGACTACACGGGGACAGGCAATTCCTTAAATGTTCAGCATCCCCGCGTGCTCCAGCTCATTATGGATAGCCTGCGGTACTGGGTGACCGATATGCATGTGGACGGATTTCGTTTTGATTTGGCCAGCGCCTTGGCGCGGGAATTGTACGAGGTGAACCGGCTGGGTCCGTTCTTCGATATCATCCACCAGGACCCGATCCTCTCGCAGGTGAAGCTCATCGCCGAACCGTGGGATGTCGGGGAGGGAGGCTATCAAGTCGGGAATTTCCCGGTGCTATGGAGCGAATGGAACGGCAAGTATCGCGATACCGTGCGGCGTTTCTGGAAAGGCGAGGGTGGAATCTTATCTGAATTTGCCACCCGTCTCAGCGGCAGCAGCGATCTCTACCAGGATGATGGACGGAAGCCCTACGCCAGTATCAATTTCGTCACGTGCCACGACGGGTTCAACCTGAACGATTTGGTCAGTTACAACGAGAAGCACAACGAGGCCAACGGGGAGAACAATCAGGACGGCACCAACGATAACCAGAGCTGGAATTGCGGGGTCGAAGGGCCGACGGACGATCCTGCCGTCAATGCCCTCCGGTGGCAGCAAAAACGCAACTTCATCACGACACTTCTCCTCTCTCAAGGCGTGCCGATGCTCCTAGCCGGCGATGAGCTCAGCCATACGCAGCAAGGGAACAATAACGCATATTGCCAGGATAACGAGATTACATGGCTGAGATGGGATGTCACCGACGAAGAGCGCGCTTTTTTCGAGTTCGTCCGTAAAGTCGTCGCGATCGAGCGGACTCAGCCGGTCTTTCAGCGGCGGAAGTTTTTCCAGGGCCGTGCGATCTACGGCGCGGACATCGACGACATTACCTGGTTCGACCCGTCGGGCCAAGAAATGGGCGACGAGGCCTGGAATACGGGTTACGCGCAGTGCTTCGGCGTGCGGTTCGCGGGCGATCTGATCGGCGATATGGATGAGCGCGGCGAGCCGATCAAGGGCAATACCATCCTTCTCCTGATGAATGCGCATCACGACACGATTTCCTTTACCTTGCCGGCCCGTGTGGAGGGCCAACAGTGGGAGCGGCTTGTCGATACCGCGGATCCGCACCGGGAACCATCACAATATACAGGCGGGCAGCCGTACGAGCTGAAAGGCCGTTCCATGGTCGTGCTCTGCACTGAGCCGCCTCCACGTAATGAAAACCAGCCCCGCACGGTCGACGTCGCGTCTCAAAAGCCATGAATGCGCTATCCGCCCTCGCGTCCGCTGTGATGGCCGCCATTGCGGCACGGCGTTTCTTTCCCGAATCGACCTACCGGATGCAGTTCCATGCGAAGTTTACATTTCACGATGCCCTTCAGATGGTGCCGTACCTCCACGAGTTGGGCATCACGCATGGCTATGCCTCGCCCTTTTTGCAGGCGCAGTCGGGGAGCACGCATGGCTATGACATCACCAACCATCGGGCCTTCAACCCTGAAATCGGCACGGAAGCGGATTATGACGCGCTGTGCCGTGCTTTGCAGAGCCACGGGATGGGGCAGGTCTTGGATATCGTGCCGAACCATATGGGCGTGGCGGGGAACGCGAATGAGTGGTGGCGCGATGTGTTGGAGAACGGACCGGCCTCTCCATATGCGGGGTTTTTCGACATTGCGTGGGATGCCTCGCCACGCGTGGAGATGCATGAGAAAGTGCTGCTGCCTGTTCTCGGAAAGCCGTATGGCGACGCGCTCGAATCCCAAGAGATCCGTCTCGTGTACGGGGAAGGAGCGTTCACGGTGCAGTACTTCGACAACAGCTTCCCGGTGGCGCCGCGCAGCTATGCGATGATCCTTGAACACCGGCATGATGAGCTGGTTTCCCGGCTTGAAAAGGACCACGAATCACTGGCGGAATACGACAGCATTCTCACCGCCGTCCGCAATCTCCCGCGGCGCAGTGAGACCGAGCCGGCCAAGGTTGTGGAGCGCCAACGGGAGAAAGAAGTGATCAAGCGCCGGTTGTCGACTTTGACGGCCGCGCAACCGATGGTGCGTGAATGGATTGAGGACAACGTGCGGCGCTTTAACGGCGCGCCGGAGCAACCGCACAGCGTGGATATGCTGGATGCCCTCTTGCAGGCGCAGGCCTATCGCTTGTGTTACTGGCGTGTGTCTTCGGAGGAGATCAATTACCGGCGGTTCTTCGACATCAATGATCTGGCGGCGTTGAGCATGGAAAAACCGGAGGTCTTCGCGGAAACGCACCGGTTGATCTTCCGTTTGTTGGGCGAAGGCAAGGTGCATGGCCTGCGCATCGATCATCCCGACGGTTTGTACAATCCGCTGGAATATCTCGAGCGCCTTCAACACCAGTATGTCTTCTGCGTGGCGCGGCGGCTCATTGAGACGGACCAGGCCGCGGGGGCGCCGGCAGAGCAGGATCTCGAGACCCTCGTCCGTACGGAATTCGAACAGGCCGGCGGACCGGAACGCGATACCCGGCGCCGGCCGCTGTACGTCGTCGTGGAAAAAATTTTAGGCGTGCACGAAGCGTTGCGGGACGATTGGCCGGTGTACGGCACCAGCGGCTATGACTTTCTCAATCTCCTCAACGGTCTGTTTGTCGATGAAAGCAAGCGGGGAGACTTTACACGCGGCTATCAGGAGTGGACGCATGACTGGCGGACGTTTGCGGACGTCGTCTACGATTCCAAGCGCCTCATTATGCAAGTCTCGCTGTCCAGCGAAGTGCACATGCTGGCGTATCAACTCGACCGCCTGGCGCAGAAACACCGCCGGTCTCGGGACTTCACGTTCAACAGCCTGCGGCACGCCTTGCAGGAAGTCATTGCCTGTTTCCCGGTGTACCGGTCCTATATTCTGACGGAGGACATTCATCCGGACGATCGTCGCTCTGTTCAACAGGCGGTTGCTCGGGCGCGTCGCAAAAACCCGACCGTCGGCCGGGAATTGTTTGAATTTATTCGCGACGTGTTGCTGCTCCAGTATCCCGCCTCCGCCGATGAAGAGGATCGGGCCGAGCAGCGTCGCTTCGTCGGCAAATTCCAGCAGGTGACCTCTCCGATCATGGCCAAGGGGCTCGAGGACACGGCATTCTACGTGTATACCCGCCTCCTGTCCCTGAATGAAGTCGGCAACGACGCGGACCGTTTTGGAATCTCTCCGGAGGACGTGCACCGGGCGTTTCAGGAACGCCAGGCGAAATGGCCGTGGGCGCTTTCAGCCCTGTCGACGCATGATACCAAGCGCAGCGAGGATATCCGGGCGCGGCTCAATGTGCTCTCCGAGTTGCCGGCTGAGTGGCAGGCATGTCTCGCGCGCTGGAGCGAGGCCAATACAGTCCATCGGCAAATGATTGACGATGAGACGGTGCCCGACGCGTCGGTCGAATACTTTCTGTATCAAACTTTGCTCGGAGCGTGGCCGCTCGAGCCGTACACGGATGACGAATACACCGCATTCATCGAACGCATCCAGGCGTATGTGGAAAAGGCCCTGCATGAAGCGAAGGTCCATACCAGTTGGAATAATCCCGATGCCGCGTACGACGAGGCGGTGCGGCACTATGTGGCCCACGTGCTGGATGCCAAAAGTAATAAAACATTTTTGGACGATTTTCTGAATTTTCAGCGACGCATCAGCCGGGATGGGCTGTTCAATTCGCTGTCACAGACGCTATTGAAAATCACCGCCCCCGGCGTGCCCGACACCTATCAAGGCACGGAACTCTGGGATTTCAGCCTGGTCGATCCCGACAACCGCCGGCCCGTGGACTATGGCGCCCGCGGGCGTCTGCTTCAGGACTTGCAAGCCGGCATGGCGGCGGCCGGCGAGAATCGCACGGCGATGACGCAGGACCTGCTGCGCGCCAAAGGCGACGGCCGCATCAAACTGTACGTCACCACCTCGGCGCTTCACTGCCGTCGCGCACGTCCCGGCCTCTTTGCGGCGGGCGACTATCTTCCGGCTCACATAACGGGAACGCAGCGCGAGCATGCCTTTGGCTTCGGTCGCCGCGTCGCCGAGCAGGAAGCCATCGTCGTGGTCCCCCGATTGATCGCCGGGCTGCTGATGGATCGACACGAGGCTCCCATCGACGAGAGCGTGTGGCAAGACACGATGCTGCAGATTCCCGGTATCAATCCCCGACGGACCTGGCGCAATGTGTATACGGGCGAGCGTGTCGAGTTTGCCGGGAACCAAGAGGAACCGACGCTGGCCATGTCCAAGGTCTTGGCGCATTTCCCGGTGGCGTTGCTGATCACGGATTAGATTGTGACCATGGCCATGAGCAGTGACGGCGGTGATCGGCTGTAAGATCGCGTGTCCTGAGTGAACCGTTATGGCATGATCAACAATAAGCGAGCTGAGCCGGAGCATCAATCTACCCCGTGTTCCGAGCACCAGTGGTGGCAACGCGGCGTTCTCTATCAGGTCTACCCTCGATCCTTCTTGGACAGTAACGGTGACGGGATCGGGGACCTCCCCGGCGTCATCCGTAAACTGGACTATCTCCACTGGTTGGGAGTGGACGCGTTGTGGCTGTCTCCGATCTACCCCTCGCCGATGGCCGACTTCGGCTATGACGTCTCAAATTACACCGACATCCATCCTCTGTTCGGAACGTTGAAAGACTTCGAGACCTTGCTGGACATGGCGCACCGCCGTGGCTTGAAAGTGATTCTGGATTTTGTCCCGAACCATACCTCCGATCTCCATCCCTGGTTTCTTGAGTCGCGTTCTTCTCGCGACAACTCGAAACGCGACTGGTACCTGTGGCGCGATCCGGCGCCGGGCGGTGGTCCGCCGAACAATTGGCTGAGCGTCTTCGGAGGCCGGGCATGGGAATGGGACGAGGGCACGGGACAGTTTTATTACCATGCGTTTCTCAAGCAGCAGCCCGATTTGAATTGGCGGAATCCCGACGTGCAGGACGCGATGTTGAACGTGATGCGATTCTGGCTCGACCGCGGGGTGGATGGGTTTCGCGTGGATACCATGTCGCATCTCATCAAAGACGATCAATTTCGCGACAATCCTCCCGATCCGACCTACCGGCCCGGCCGGTTGCCCCATCGGGTCTTGATGACGACCTACACCACGGATCGCCCGGAAGTGCACGCGATCATCGCGCGCATGCGTCGTCTCACCAATGCGTATGAGGGCCGTCTGATTGTGGGAGAACTCTATTTGCCGGTCGAGCGACTCATGGCCTATTACGGAACGGACGGGGGTGGCGCCCATCTGCCCTTTAACTTTCAACTGATTGAACTGCCCTGGCACGCGCGAACGATCGCTGCGGCGATCGACGCGTATGAAGCCGCGCTACCGCCCGACGGATGGCCGAACTGGGTCTTGGGCAATCATGATAAGCCGCGCATTGCCACTCGCGTCGGTGCGGCCCAGGCCCGCGTGGCCGCCATGTTGCTGTTGTCGTTGCGCGGCACGCCGACGATGTACTACGGCGATGAAATCGGCATGCAGGATGGGGCGATTTCAGCGGAGCACGTCCACGACCCGTTGGAGAAACACATCCCGGGGGCGGGCCTGGGACGCGACCCGGCGCGCACGCCGATGCAGTGGGATGCCTCTTCTCACGCGGGATTCACGAGGGGCCGACCGTGGTTGCCGGTCTCTATGGACAGTGCCGGTGTGAATGTGGAGTCCCAGCGCGCGAATGACACGTCGCTGTTGTCCTTGTACCGGCGTTTGATCGGGCTTCGATGCGCCGACGCCGCGCTGGCGGTCGGAAGCTATCAGACGCTGTATGCCGGTGCGGAGGCCCTTGCCTTTCTTCGCCGATACGGCGCGCGCCGTCTACTGATTGCGCTGAACTTCACCTCATCGCCTGCCGAGGTCGACATCACGGCCCTTCACTCGGCTGGTCGCGTCATCGTGTCGACCCATCTCGATCGCGAGGGTGAAGCGGTCGATGCGACACTCCGGCTCCGAGCCGATGAAGGTGTCATCGTGGAGGTGTCCGATCCAGATTCATCAGCCCGCCGATGAGAGCGACGGCGTTCCAACCCATTCCGAAGAGGGAATGGCCATGACCGACCGAACCCGATCCGAAGAGGACCTGAACAAGATTTATCAGGACCTGACCGCGGCGACCTCCGAAGAACGGACAAGCCTCGTGCTTCGGCTTCTTGAAGAGCACCCCGAAGGCCGGTTGCAGCTCCCGGCGCGTGACGGGGTGAGGGCGGTGCTCAATGAGGTTGATTTAAGCGCTCAGGCTCTTCAAGCGCACGGGGCACGCAGCGAGGAGGTCGCACGCTGGGTGAGTCCGCAGTCCCGCGGTGTCGATTTGCGGCTTGCCGACCTTCGCCGTGCCAGCCTCCGACTGGCGAACCTGCGGCATGCCGACCTGCGTGAAGCCGTCCTTCAGGAGGCCGTCCTTGCGGAGGCCGATCTTGAAGCGGCGCTCCTGGACCACGCCGATCTGTCCCGCGCCGACCTTGCGGGCGTCAACCTTCGAGGCGCCGATGCGGGCGGCGCGACTTGCGCGGGCGCCATGCTCGAAGATGCCAACCTGCAAGAGGCCAGTCTTCGGTTTGTCGATTTCACCGAGGCGATTCTGGTGAGCGCCGATCTGCAGCGCGCCGATCTCTGGGGGGCGACGCTTGAAGGCGCTGATCTGGAGCAGGCGAACCTGTGCGGCGCGACATTGAATGAAGCGAACCTGCACCATGCCGATCTGCTCCGCGCGAACCTCGGGGACGCCGTGCTTGGAGGCGCGAATCTCAAAGGCGCCAATCTGAAGGGCGCGAATCTCCAAGGCGCCTCCGTCAGAGCCGCTGATTTTGAAGGCGCGATCCTGCAGGAGGCGAGGCTGCAAGATGTCGATCTCTCGCACTCCCGCATCACGCATGTCCACATCAGCGGCGCCTGGCTCGAGAAAACCAGATTTCGGCAGAACCAACTCGGCGGCGCGATCGGGGAGGAACTGACCGGCCAGTACGAGAATGCCCGGCTGGGATATTTGGCGCTCGAGCGCAACTTCGACGCGATCGGCGATCCGGATGCCGCCAGTTGGGCGTATCGAAAAAAACGGCGCATGCAAAAACTGGAAGCGCGCCGGCGGGGCGGTGTCGCCGTGAGTCAACGTAAGTGGCGGACGGCCATCGGGTCCTACAGCGCGTATGCCAGGGATCAGCTGGTCGAATGGGTGTGCGACTATGGCGAAAGCATCCCGCGAGTGCTCTGGACCATCTTTGCCGTCTGGATGCTGTTCGCCTTCGTCTATGGAGCGACCGGAAGTATCCTGCTCGTCGGGGAGTCGCCGGACGGCGTGCTCAAAGAGATCACCCGAGCGCCGCTTGATGCGATGGTCTTCAGCTTGCTTGCCATGACGACCGCCGAAAGCGCCACGTTAGTGCCGGCCAATATGGCCGTCGACTTCATCAGAGGGATCGAGGCGCTCTTGGGCGTGGCGCTGACCGGGTTGCTGGGTTTTGTGGTGGGGAACCGGATCCGGCGATAACTTGGAGGTCGGCTCATTTTTTCAGAATCGATTCGATCTGGCCAAGCAATCGCGGAAATTCCACCGGTTTCGTATGGTAATCGTCGCAACCGGCTTTGATCGTCTTCTCGCGGTCGCCCGACATGGCATGCGCCGTCAAAGCGATAACCGGGATAGCCGCGGTCTCGGGCGCGGCTTTGATCGCTCGCGTCGCCTCCCAGCCATCCATGACCGGAAGATTCATATCCATAAGAATCAGATCGGGATGCTCGGCTCGGGCCTGCTCCACGCCTTGCTTGCCGTCGATCGCCATGACTACGTCATAGCCTCTGCGGATCAACCGCCGCGAGAGGGCGTCTCGGTTTTCTTCGTTATCTTCGACGAGTAAAATCTTCAAGGGTCCCTCCAGGCCGACAATCGGCTTCGCTAGGCATCATGCGGGCCGCCGGTGGTCGTATCGTGAGTCGCGGCTGTTCCGTGCATGCAGGATTCTACAAGCTCCCGGACTTCTTGCAGCAACTGCTCGCGGCTATAGGCGCCCTTTTGGAGGATTTTAGTGACGGAGCCGTGAAGCCGCACACGCTCTTGAGGCGTCAGGTCTTTGGCGGTGACGACGATGATAGGAATCCCGCGCCATCTCTCTTCCTTCCGCAGCTCCGTGGAAAACTCGAATCCATCCATTTCGGGCATCATCAAGTCCAGCAGGATCAGGTCCGGCTTCTCGCGAGCGACGGCGTCCAGGCCCGCGCGGCCGTGTTGAGCCTCGCTCACCGCCCAGCCTTCTTTCTCCAGCACGGTTCTCAAGGCATGGCGCGCCACCTCGTCATCCTCGACGATCAAAGCCATAGGCCGCTCGGATTGGTAGCGCTTCAAAATCGCCGATAAGCGGCGGCGGTCGATGGGCTTGGTCAGATAATCCGACGCTCCCAACGAATACCCGATGTTCTTCTCGTCGATGATAGTCAACATAATCACCGGGATCGAAGCCAGCTGCGGGTCGGCCTTCAGGTGGGAGAGCACCGCCCAGCCGTCCATCTGCGGCATCATGACATCCAGGGTAATCACGGTGGGGCGCAACTCGCGCGCCAGCCGCAGTCCCTCTTGGCCGCTGGAGGCCGAGACAACCCGAAAGCCTTCTTTGCTGAGAAAACGGGACAGGACGTCCCGCACGGCTTGATCGTCGTCGATCACGAGCACGCGGCATCGATGATCGGCCACCGTGTCATGAATGATGCCGGCGCCCTGCCCGGGAATCGTCTCCTCTTCGCTCGGCCGCGCCACCTGCGCCGGCAGCCGAATCGTAAATGTGGAACCCGTTCCCGGTTCACTGTCCACCATGATCTCGCCGCCCATGAGCCGGCAAAGATGCCGGGTAATGGCCAATCCCAAACCGGTGCCGCCGAATTTGCGGGTGGTCGAGGCATCCGCTTGGGAGAACGGTTGAAAGAGTTTCTCTTGTTGCTCCGGTGTCATGCCGATCCCGGTGTCCGTCACCCGAAAGATCACCCACTCGCCGTCTCCCTCGGATCGGCGAGCGGTCTCCAAGGCAATGGTCCCGTGATCGGTGAATTTGGCGGCGTTCGAGAGCAAATTGAAGAGAATCTGGCGGGTCTTGGTCACATCGCCGTCCATCGACCCCACATCGTTCGCGATGCGAAGATCCAGCGTGTTGGTGTTTTTCTGCACCAGCGGTTCGATGGTCGCCACCACTTCCTTGACCATGTCCTCGACACCGAACCGCTCGACGTACAGATCCATCCGGCCGGCTTCGATCTTGGACAGGTCGAGCACGTCGTTCACCAGCGAGAGAAGCTGCTTGCCCGCATTACGGATCTTTTCCAACTCGGGAATGAACCGCTGCACCCCGGCCTCTTCCGCTTCTTCCTGAAGAAGCTCGCTGTACAGGATGACGGCATTGAGCGGCGTCCGAAGTTCATGACTCATATTCGCCAGGAACTGGCTCTTCGTGCGGTTGGCCTCTTCCGCCGCCTCTTTGGCGTGGCTCAATTCCTCTTCCGCGCGTTTCCGCTCGATGCCGAGCGCGATTTCATTGGCCACCGACTTCATCGATTCAAGGGTTGCCGGGGAGAGTGCATGCTTGGCAAATATCGCCACCACACCGGCCAATCGATCTTCGACAATGAGCGGATAGCCCGCAAACGCCACCATCCCTTCCCGCTTGGCCCATTCCTGATCATGAACCTGGGGATCGCCGATGACCGTGTTGGTCAAATGCGGTGTCCGCTCGTGGGCAATCAGTCCGATCTTGAACTGCCCGACCGGGATACGGCTATGCGGTCCGTCCAGATGCGTGTAGAGACCGGCGCTGGCCCGCAATTCCAGCATGTTGGCCTTCGCATTGTGCATCCAAATCCGGGCGAAGGCCGCGTCGAGATGCGTGACAAAGGCCTCGGTACACCGGCGAAGAATGCCGTCCAACGTATCGATACTCGTCAGAGCCAACCCGACTTCGGCTCCAAAGGCCGCCAGACGAACCCGCTCTTGTAAAGTCTCCTCCCCCTCCTTCCGTTCAGTGATGTCATCGTCGACGCCGACCCATTCGCGGATTGAGCCGTCAGGTTCCAGCACGGGCACCGCCCGCACGGACATGTGCCGGTAGACGCCGTCGGCCCTGCGCAGGCGGTGCTCGACTTGATAGAGGGCGCCGCCCATCATCGCCGCGCCCCATCCCTGCTGAGTAGGGAGACGGTCATCGGGATGCACGGCGGTGAGCCATCCCCAGCCTTTGACTTCCTCCGGCGTCTGTCCGGTGAAGCGGCTCCATTCCGGTTGTTCCGTCAGAAACTCGCCCGACGGGGAGGTGGTCCAGACGATCTGGGCGGTCGCTTCGACCAGCGAACGGAAACGCTCCTCCGAATGCTCCAACTCTTTCCGCTTCTGTTCGCTTCCGAGCAGCAACATCATTAAAATCGACAGCGCCGCGAAGCCGACGCCGCGATTGACGGCCGCGATCCAGGACGGTAAGCCGGAAGGCGAGAGGAAGAACCCCAGTGCCAACAGCAACCCTACCGTAGCGACCGCGATGCCGGCGGCGGCTTGCTTCCGCCGAATAGGAAGACGGGACGTCAGCCAAAGCGGAATAAAATAAAGCACCCATGCCGTCACCCCCAGCGGCATGGCGAGGTCCAAAAAGAAGATCGCCGCCGTCAGCGCGAGGAGACCGATGCCGAGGGTTACTTTCCACGCGATATCCCTGATCTTGTCTCTCTTCTCGTCGGCGCCCATCATCGCCTCGACGCCATCTTCGATGCGGTCCGGGTGAGACTCAAGCGGCGCGCCGGGGCATCACCGTGACCTGAACGGTTCCGATGGACGATCCGCCTTGGGCGTCGCTGACCACATATCCGAAAGGGCCGTTCCGCTGAAGCGTTGATTCGGTTAATAGCGAATTTCATAAGATACCATC
>DATFCE010000104.1:0-5147 GCA_035253365.1 Nitrospiraceae bacterium | reverse complement strand
AAGGAAAGCCGGTGTCCACCGGTATCTATAAAGAGCCGGTGGCCGGCCGCATCATGGTGTGTCGGTTCAATCTCGACGGCGACCAGCAAGCCGATCTGACCGTTCACGGAGGACCCGACAAGGCCGTCTATGTCTATCCGGTCGAGCACTACGCGACCTGGGGGCAGGAGCTTGAACGGAGCAACTTCTCTTTCGGGCAGTTCGGAGAAAATTTCACGGTCCAGGGGATGCTGGAAGAGACGGTGCACGTCGGCGACATATTTCGTATTGGGGACACGCAGCTCGAAGTCACCCAACCGCGTGTCCCCTGCTACAAGTTGGGCATCAAGATGGGCTCGATGCGATTTCTCAAGCGGTTCCTGGCCAGTGGCCGCACTGGGTATTACTTGCGCGTCCTCGAAGAAGGGGAGGTTGGTGCAGGAGACTCGATTGCACGCATCAAGACCGATCCGGAACGGATGACTATTCAGCAAGCGGTTCGCCTGGCGTTCTTCGAGCAGGGAGACATCGCGATGCTCGAAAAGGCGCTTCGCATTCGGGCGCTGTCACAAGACTGGCACAGCATGTTTCAGGAACAGTTGACGGTGACCACATCAAGCCAGACGCGCTGACGCCCGTGTTCTCAAGAGGCTCAACCATATTACCCAGGAAATTTGCCATGCGAGCGGTCGTGATTCAGCAGTACGGAGGACCGGAGCAGTTGGTGATTCAGGAGCTTCCCGATCCCGAGCCATATGCGAAAGGCGGAATGGGCGGAGGCTGGTGAGGCAGATCGCGTTTCTTCTTCACAGAGCAAAATTTTGCCTGAACGGCTTCAGCAAAATACTGGTATTAAATTTTTTCGAAATTATAACTAATGATTGCACCTAATCGTGAATAAGCCGATAATGCCGCCCCAGATCAATCATGCAAGCTAGGCATGAAAGATCATCATCTACTCGCTTCTTGAGGAACGGTTCGGCGCAAAGCTGAACGCCAAAAAAGGAGATAAGCCATGCGAATCATGAAGGCAATGCGTTTCGTTTGGTTGTCGGCCACTATGGTTCTCCTCATTGTCGGGACGTCGGCTCGTGCAGAGAGGATCACATTTAACACGAGCACACTTAGCCAAAACGACACCAGCTGGCTGGTAACAGGGAAAGGGGTTACTGTAGAGGCCTATCATGTTGAGAAGGGAGCGAATGGTTGGATCCTTTCCGGCCCGGCCTCAACAGGTCCTAATTCGTCCAACTATCAGATTTTTGGTCCTTCGACAAGGGTGAGCTTGACGGGCGGGGTTGTGAGCAATCCGGGGCTCGGGTTCAATGCGGCGAACGACTTCCCGGGCCAACCCGGCTTCGACAGCCGCCCCATCGGTTCAGGGGCTAGGCTTAAGTCTAGTGTGCAGTTCGCGTTGATCGACTTCGGCCGGTTAGTTAGAGTATCTGAAGTTGTCGTTACCGGTAACTCGAATTATGACCGCTCGATTTGGCTGGCTGGTGGGAAATCAGATCTTAATATTAGCTCAGGAAACAATTTGGTGAGTGCGTTCACGGGCTTTAGTATCCAAAATTTATCTGATAGCCAAGGAATAGGCAGAATGGTGCACTCTATTTCCGGATTAGGTACTCTTCAGTATCTTGCTATCGGTACGCCTCCATACGAAGAGGATATCGGGCCGTTTACAACAACCGGAACGAGGGCGAGCTATTTTATTAACAGCGTCCAATATACCATCGCAAATCCTGAACCCGGAACTCTACTGCTCCTTGGCACCGGATTACTGGGATTGGCTGGCTTCAGAAAACTAACATTGAAGAAAGACCAGACATAAGAAAAGGGAACAGCATGAGCTAGCCCGGGTTTGAGATAGCCTCTCTTTCGTAGACCGAAGCTCCAAACGATCCGGCTCTGGAATCGTCTGGCCCCTCCCAAGCCGGGTCGGCAGCTTACGAGTTGGGCCTATGGATTCGCCATATCTTTAGGATGCGCTTTGCCAGATGTTCATTGATCTTGGTGTGCCGCGGAATGGGTTGGGAGATCTTCGTGGTAGGGTTGTGATACCAATCGTGCCTGCTGCCGTGGCGAACGAGTACGCAGCACCGGCTTCGAGCTGCCGGATCAAGTCCTTGTGCTTCACTGAAGCGTCAGCTCAGCCAACTTGCAGATCTCTGGGATTTCGCCACTGGTCAGGTCGCGATGCAGATCGCGAAGATGGGACTGCAATTCTTCGAGCGACTGCGTCCAGTAATCAGGTTTTTCCTAGAGATAACCCAGCCACTGGTTGTTGTCCTGCCAATAGATGTATTTCGTCGATTCCATGTTGCCCATTATAGTGTCCCTCTCATGGCTTGCATGAGAGAAGCGGATATCCTCGGTTTTACGTCAGTCTGCACCGGTTCGTTCTTGTTGGATGCGGCGGCTTCCTGAAGGATAAACGCGCCACGATCAACCGAAATTGCTTTCGAAGAGCTGAGGCCGTACTGTGCGCGAGTAGTCGATCCGCATGCGATGGACGAAGAACCATCATCACCGCTCGCGGCCGGGCAGGAAGTCCGTGCAAGCAGTGCTGGACGCACCGGTGCCCTGCGAACAGTGCTGCCTCTTGCCGTCACGATAGTCTTGATCCGCTCACATCCCGGCGATTATTGGATCGCGGAGCTGCGCGAATCAGGCCACCGGCGGTCATGCGACCGGTGATTGACACCGACCAGTCTCCAGCGGTAGATACGATCTACTGCTTTCGCCTTATTGGGGACGGTGAACGTATCGCAGCCTTCGAGCCCGAACCGTCTTTCATAGAACAGTTACAGCACAGGTGATGGAATTCGTGGAGCTCATCCGAGCCGGCAAGCCTGTGAAAATGCGGTGATTGAGAGTTCAACGGACGGTTTAGCGACGAGTGTTTGAATGCATATGGTGCATCTCTCATGTCTGGCCGCCGCGGTGTGCTGAAGATACGGGAAAGCCTTTTAAGGCTAAAGGAGGTTACAAATGCCTACTTATCTGATTCAGTCGCAGTGGACCGATCAGGGCATCCGAAGCGTGAAAGAATCAGCGAAACGCCTCGACCTTGGGAAAAAGAAACTGAAGGAAATGGGTGGGGAAATCAAAGCGTTTTATCTGACCACGGGAACGTACGACATGCTGGCTGTTGTTGATGTGCCCAATGATGAGATCCTTGCAGCTCACCTCTTGTGGCTGGGCTCGCAAGGCAATCTCCGAACACAGACGGTGAGAGCTTTTACCGAGGACGAGTATCGTAACATTGTGAGTGGGCTAACGTAAAATACGAACCGGTGCCTGCTGTACCGTATGTGACCTTTTTGCTCTTGTCACGACCGGTCTTATACCTGATTCGGCAACTCGATCAACGCCCAGGAAAAAACGCAAAACCCCACGTCCGTGCGGAGTGTCGGCGTCCGCAAATCAACAGCACGACGAACCTTCCTGAGGCAATTGGAGTCCAGAGAGAATATCCACGGGTACGGTGAGCGGCCTTTCTCTTGACGCCGGATTCACGTACGCACAGCAGCGGTGGCAGGGGACGATCCAGGACGAGAAAAGGTCTGCGGATCGATTTCATTCCTGACAGCTCCTCGGGAATACAACCTGAACCAAGGAGTCATCCCGCCATGGACATTCGCAGACTGTGTGAGGATCTGCCGCACGGCATACACCTCCTTCGTGACCCTCGTCTGAACAAGTCGACGGCCTTCACCGAGCCCGAGCGCGAGGCCCTTGGCCTGATCGGTCTCGTCCCCGAAGGCGTGGACACGGAGGAGACCCAGCTCCGGCGCATTCACCTCCAGCTCAGCCATAAGTCCACCGACCTCGACAAATACATCTATCTGTCGGCGCTGCGGGACAATGACGAGACGCTCTACTACAAGACGTTGATGTCCGACCCCGCGCACTTCATGCCGCTGGTCTACACGCCGACCGTGGGAGAGGCGTGCCAGAAGTTCGGCCACATCCTGCGGCGCCCCCGTGGCCTCTATCTCTCCATCAAGCGCCGCGGTCGCATCAAGGAGGTCCTCCGCAATTGGCCGGAAAAGGATGTGCGCTTCACTGTGGTCACCGACGGCGAACGCATCCTCGGGCTGGGCGACCAGGGCGTCAACGGCATGGGCATCCCCATCGGTAAACTGGCCCTGTACACCGCCTGCGCCGGCGTGCCACCCCGGGTCACTCTGCCGATCACGCTGGACGTGGGTACCAATAATGAAACCCTGCTCGCCGACCCGCTCTACCTCGGCCTCCGCCAGCCGCGCATCCGCGGGGCCGAGTACGATGACTTCCTCGAGGAGTTTGTGACGGCCATGCAGGAAGTCTTTCCGCGCTGCTGCATCCAGTTCGAGGACTTCGCCAACTTCCATGCCGTTCCGCTCCTAGCCCGCTACCGCGAGCGGGTCTGCTGCTACAACGATGACATCCAGGGCACCGCGGCGGTGGCGGTGGCCGGCATCTTGGCCGCCCTCCGCATCATCGACGGCAAGATGAGGGAGCAGACCTTCCTGTTCCTAGGCGCCGGCTCGGCGGGCACCGGCATCGCCGAGCTCATCAGCCAAGCCATGATGGAGGAAGGCCTGTCTGCGCCGGAGGCACGGGCGCGTTGCTGGCTAGTGGATCTCAACGGCCTGATCGAGAGCAGCCGCACCGACCTGGCCGACTTCCAGAAGCCGTTCGCTCACCGGCATGCGCCGCTGAAAGATTTCCTCTCTGCTGTGGAGTCGATCAAGCCGACGGGGATTATCGGGGTCAGCACCGTGCCCAAGCTCTTCAACCAGGCCGTGATCGAGGCCATGTCCCGGATCAACAGCCGGCCTATCATCTTTCCTTACTCCAATCCGACTTCCCGGTCGGAGTGCACCGCCGAGGAGGCCTACGAGTGGTCCCAGGGCCGCGCCATCTTTGCCAGCGGCAGTCCCTTCCCGCCGGTCCGCTTCGGCGGCAAGACGTTCGTGCCGGGCCAGGGGAACAATGTCTACATCTTCCCCGCTCTGGGCATGGCGATCTATGCCACCGAGGCCAGGCGCGTCACCGATGAGATGTTCCTCTGCGCCGCCAGGGGCGTGGCTGAGCAAGTCACTCCGGAGGACCTGGACGCGGGCCTGATCTACCCGCCCCAGTCCAACATCCTCAAATCCTCCCTCCACGTCGCGGAG
>DATFCE010000103.1:0-3310 GCA_035253365.1 Nitrospiraceae bacterium | reverse complement strand
CCACTGCTTGCGTAGGTTCGCGGGGACGATCACGAGAAGGCGCCGCTTGCGTTCCGCCCACTTTTGGGAGATCAATAAGCCTGCTTCAATCGTCTTCCCAAGGCCAACCTCGTCCGCGAGAATCGCTCCCCGGGAAAAGGGGCTGCGGAAGGCAAAGAGGGCCGCTTCTACCTGATGCGGATTGAGATCTACTTGAGCGTCCGAAAGAGCAGCGGCGAGCTTCTCGACACTATCAGAGGCACAACGCTTCGTTAGCTCGTAAGCGAAGTACTTGGCATGGTAATCCGTGAATGCTATCACGACCGACTTGTTGTGTTAGCGTCAGATTGAAATATCTTTTAGATCAATGGCTCGTAGGTAGGCAGGATATCGCTTTTTACCTATGGTGACAACCCGATTGGATTCTGAGATGAACGTTTGGGAGCGTAGGCCAGTGACAAAAGAACTATGCGTACTCGTGTCCCTACGTGGAGCTGGAGCGAGAACGAAGCCGGTGGTTCTACATTCGTTAGTCCACATTCGGGGTGACTTCAAGACCCGGTGGACGCGCAGCACGGGGCCGCCATCTGCAGCATTGGATGACAGCCCGCACTTTCATGGAACGGCAGAGCGGCAAGCGAGCCCGTCGCGGTTGTTTGGTACGAAGAGCTTCTCGGTATTTTCTCGAGTCGAGGCGTCATGCTGCGATGTATTCACGGACGTCTACCTGCACGCCGGCCTGCGCGGCATGCTCTGCGGTTTTGAGCAATCGAGCGGTCGTCGCCTCGTCCACGTATTCTTCTCCGCCGTTGCTACAGACCTCGGCAGGCACTCCCTTGATGACGAGCGTGGTCCCCTCGCGTTCCAACGTGACGGTTGCTTTGCCGGGTTTGGTTTCCCCGTTTTTGCAGATGATGCACTTCATTATGTTCTCCTTCTCTTGAACCCAGACTCCCACTCTTCCCGATCGGGTTCATACACCGTAATCACGATCGTCTCGTCGCGCTCCTGGTTATCAGCCGCAACGATGTGAATCGGACGTGTCTTATGCCATCCAAGTACCAATCGGCTCGGATAGGGAATGTCTTTTGAATATGCCTCTATGGTTTCCCCCCCTCGCCACGGACCCAAACACACGGACGTTGCGGGCCCCATACTCCGTGGCAACTTGAAGAATATGGTATGGCCTGGATCTGAGCAGGTCCGTGGTCGTCACATGCTTCTCCTCGGGCTCGTCTCACTCCTGCGTAGGATACCCAATTGACCCTATCCTGACAAGCATTCCTTCCTCCTCGTGTTCTACTTGCCGTGGCGTTCGGTTTGGGTTGAAGTCTGAAGCAATCTGGGGGTGACATCCCTCAGCCACTTCTGAAGTTTACTAATGTACGCATCCTGGAATGACGCAATGATCTGTCGCTCGGTAAGATTTTAAATGACGCAATTCGTGCTCTTGACGGCCTTACGGACGCAAGGTTATGCTGCCAATCGAAAATATTGGAGACAATATGGAGACGGAAACGCTCGGTTCATCTCTGGATCAGACGGCGGAACCGAAACCGATTCAGGAGTACGTCAGGGAGCTCGTCACCGCCGCCAAGCGAGCCGCTGGACGACTGGCTTCTTTATCGACGTCGGTTAAAAATCGGGCCTTGACCGCCATGGCCGACGGCTTGATCGAACAATCCGAGACGATTCTCGCCGCCAATGCGAAGGATCTTGAACTATTCGGTAAGAAGGAAAGCGCGACAGCCGATCGGCTGCGGCTGACGCCCGATCGGATCGCCGACATGGCTGGGGGTATCCGAGAAATCGCCACACTCCCTGATCCGATCGGTGAAATCGGTTCTCTGTTGCGGCGGCCGAACGGCATGCAGGTCGGCAAAGTGCGGGTTCCGATCGGGGTCATCGGCATCATCTATGAATCCCGTCCCAACGTCACGGCTGACTCAGCGGCATTGTGTCTGAAATCAGGCAATGCGTGCATTCTCAAAGGCGGATCGGAGGCTCTTCATTCGAACACCGCGATTGCCGCAATCTTGGCTGAAACCGCTGAGAAAGCGGGAGTCCCGCCTGGTGCGATTACCTTCATCGATCGGACCGATCGCGACGTGACGGTCGAGCTCCTCAAACAGGATGCGTACATTGATTTGATCATCCCCCGCGGCGGCGACTCCTTGATGAAGATGGTCACGGACACGTCGCGAATTCCCGTCATCAAGCATGACAAGGGTATTTGCCATATTTTTATCGATGCCGACTCCGATTCGCAGATGGCGCAACGAATCTGTCTGAATGCCAAAGTGCAGCGCCCATCGACGTGCAACGCGATGGAGACCTTGCTGGTCCACCAAGCCAGCGCACGCGCCATCCTGCCGGACCTCATTCGTCGGTTGATTGAAGCGGGAGTAGAAGTTCGCGGCTGCCCCCGGACCTGCCAGCTCAGCCCTGACGTGAAGCCGGCTACTGATGATGACTACGGCCAAGAATTTTTGTCTCTCGTTCTGGCGGTGAAAATTGTGAAAAACGTAGACGAGGCGATGGAGCACATCGCCCGATACGGCTCCCGCCACACCGAATCGATCATCACGAACGACTATGGGCGCGCGCTGAGGTTCTTGCGTGAAGTGGACGCCAGCGCCGTGATGGTCAATGCGTCGACGCGACTGAACGACGGTCATCAATTCGGGCTGGGAGCGGAGATCGGCATCAGCACCACCCGCATCCATGCCCGAGGGCCGATGGGCTTGGAAGAACTGACCTGCTCGAAATTTATCGTCTTCGGATCCGGCCAAATCAGAGAGTAAGTGAACGTTGTCACTCTTGCCACGCTGACGCGACCCGGGAATCTTGCCTTTCCCTCAAATCTCTCTCTCGCCAAGGAGTTTTCTTCTTCAAGAGGGCGAATCAGTCGCCGGTCTACGGGTCATCTTGTTGTATATGGGCCGCACCATCGCCGGATTCTCGCCACTGATCCTGATGGGAATCCTTTACATGAATGTGAATGGGACGTGCGACCTGATGGAGCGGCACGCCTGGTGAGGGCTCGTTTTCGCCTCGATTGGGGGCAATGGGTCGGACTAAAACCAGGCGGCCTCGTGAACACAACTATCTTGGATTTGTCGAGAAAATCGGGATGGGAACGGCTGCGGGCTGATGACCTCCGGCAGATGGCCGCTCAGGCCATGGGGGTGTCGCTGGACGAAGTCCGATTTTTCTATGGCGATCAAGACCTTCATATCGACGCGCAGGGGCACGCCACAATCCGGCATCGGAAGGATGCCTTCTATATCCTCGATGATGGAACGTTTGAGGCCCCGCCGGATCGCGTCCG
>DATFCE010000102.1:0-2801 GCA_035253365.1 Nitrospiraceae bacterium | reverse complement strand
CCTGCGGCTGTATCGGAGCGGCCGGGAGATCGCGTCCTACCCGGTGCAGTTGGGGTACAACGGCATCTTTGAAAAACGTTATCGAGGCGATGGGGCGACGCCGGAGGGCCATTATCGAGTGATTCGCAAGCGGGATCGCGGTCAAACGGATTTTTATCGCGCCTTGCTGCTGGATTATCCCAACGAGGACGATCACCGCCGCTTTCAGCATGCCCGGCGCACCGGGACCATCCCGCCCGACGCGTCGATCGGAGGACAGATTGAAATTCACGGCGGCGACGATGAAGATTTGAGCCAGACTTTCGGTTGTATTAAGCTCGACAACCATCAGATCGATGTCTTGTTCCAGGTCGTCAACGTCGGCACTCCCGTCACGATCATCGGGGCAATCAAGCGAGCAAACCCCGTCGCGCTGGCATTAGCGGAGCTAGGGGACGCTGAAGAAGGGTAACGGCCGCGAGAGGACGCGTCGCCTGCTGGTCGCCTGCTGATTGTGATATGCCTTCTTGTTCTCTTCCAGCTGTCTTTCTCCATGGCCTCAGAACAGGCGGAACGTATCGCCTACCTTCGACCGTTTGCCTTTTCTAAGGTCGCCAGCCTAAGATAGAAAAATTCCATCTCGCCTACTTCTATCTTTGTGAAGGGACAAGCATGGCACAATCCGTCGTCGTGAACGCGAAGCTTGGGGTCCTTCACCCGCGTGTGGATGCGATCCTGACCGATATGGCCAAAAAGCGCATCGTCGCTCGCTTATGGGCCAAAGATCACCGGCTGTGGAAACCCACCCCGGCCGAAATCGAGAATCGCCTCGGCTGGCTGGCTGTGGCGGAACAGATGGAGGACCGCGTCGGACCGCTGACGGCCTTTGCGAAATCGGTGTGTGATGAGGGCTTCAGGCATGTGGTGCTCTTGGGGATGGGCGGCAGCAGTTTGGGTCCCGAAGTGCTTCGACGGACCTTTCCTTCCGCCCCCGGATTTCCCCGATTGATCGTTCTCGACTCCACGGTTCCCGGCGCGGTGCGAGAAGTGTCCCAAACGATTCATCCGGCACGCACCCTCTTTATTCTGGCCAGTAAATCCGGCGGCACCATCGAAGTGATGTCGCTGTTCGCCTATTTCTGGCGGGTCGTCTCGAGGGCGAAGGGGAATACCGCCGGCAATCAATTCCTTGCGATCACGGACCCGGGAACCAGTCTCAGTACCTTGGCGCATGAACGGGGGTTTCGAACGACATTTGTCAATCCGCCCGATATCGGCGGGCGGTACTCAGTGCTCTCGTATTTCGGGCTCGTGCCGGCGGCATTAATCGGACTGAATGTCGAGACGTTGATCGAACGCGCAGTGGAGATGGGGCGCGACTGCGGCCCCGACGTTCCGCCGAAACAGAATCCCGGCGCCTATCTCGGGGCCGCGATGGCCGGATTGGCTCGTGAGGGTCGCGATAAGGTCACGATTGTGGCCTCTCCCGCCATCGCCACCTTCGGCCTATGGGCGGAGCAATTGCTGGCTGAAAGTACCGGCAAGGAAGGGAAGGGACTGATTCCGATCGCGCAGGAGCCGCCGGCTCCCCCGTCCGCCTATGGAGACGATCGGCTGTTTGTGTACCTCCGAGTCGACCGGGACGCCAACGAACGGCTCGATCAGCATGCGATGAGCATGGAACGAGCCGGCCATCCGGTCATCCGGTTACGGCTTCGGGATCGCTACGACCTCGGCGCTGAATTTTTCCGCTGGGAATTTGCGACTGCCGCGGCGAGTCATTATCTCGGCATCCATCCGTTCGATCAACCCAATGTGCAGGAGAGCAAAGAGAACACCGCCCGCATCCTGAAAGAGGTACAAAAAAAAGGAAGATTGCCCAGCGTGCCTTCGGAATGCACGGTCGGCGATCTGTTGGCCAAAGCAGACCCCGGCAGCTATCTGGCCGTGTTGAGCTATCTCAAACCTTCGGCGCAAGTCGATGCTGCGCTTCGAGCACTGCGAAAATCGGTGATGGCTCGCTACCGTCTGGCCACGACGGCGGGGTATGGCCCGCGTTATCTCCATTCCACCGGGCAACTGCACAAAGGCGGTCCCGCGAAAGGACTCTTCCTTCAACTCGTTGGCGACATGACGCCCGACCTGCCGGTGCCCGATGCGGCGTATACCTTCGGGACGCTCGCGCAGGCCCAGGCTGTGGGTGATCTCCAATCGCTCGAGGCGCATGGGCGACCGGTGGCTCGAGTTGACTTGACCCGCAATATCACCCCGAAGATCAAGACCCTGCTCGCCACTAACACGCAGCGACGGTCGAAGACGCGACGCTCGTCTCGATCCGGTCGATCACCACGATAGGATTCGAGGTGGAGGGAACACTCGAGCGCCGCATCCTTCATAGCCCGGAGGATGTGGCGCATGAAGCGGCAGAGTTTATTGTGTGGCTGGCCGAGCAGGCCGCAAGGAACGGAGAGACGTTTCGGGTCGCGCTCGCCGGCGGCTCGACTCCCCGACTGCTGTACCAGACGCTGTCCGGCTCGATCTTTCGGAATCAGGTCAATTGGCCGTCGCTGGAATATTACTTCGGCGATGAACGGGCCGTGGAGCCTACCCACCTCGATAGTAACTTTCGGATGGCCGACGAAACGCTGCTCACACCATTAGCCATCCCGCCTGATCGAGTGTTCCGCATGCCCGGTGAAGCAAAAGATTTGAATGAGGCGGCGCACCGATATGAGACCGCGATGCGAGAACGCTTCAACACGCCCGCACCCATGTGGCCGCGGTTTCATTTGATTCTTCTCGGAATGGGAGAGGACGGCCAT
>DATFCE010000101.1:0-7816 GCA_035253365.1 Nitrospiraceae bacterium | reverse complement strand
GGCACAATACGTGTCGTGACCGCGTCAGGGCAGACGTTGCTGGAGCACACAGTGGAAGAAGGCGATATCTGGCGGATGTGCCAGGTTAAGGACGCGCCGATCCAGGATTGGGTCAAGCTGGCCGTCAATCGCGCAAAAGCGACCGGCTCACCCGCGGTCTTCTGGTTGAACAAGGACCGGGCACACGACGCGGAGTTAATCAAGAAGGTCAATCGCTATCTGCCGAATCATGATACGAAGGGGCTCGACATTCGAATCATGTCTCCAGCGGAGGCGACGCGGTTCTCGCTGGAACGGATGAAAGAGGGGAAAGATACGATCTCAGTTACGGGGAATGTGTTGCGAGACTATCTCACCGACCTCTTCCCGATTCTTGAAATCGGGACCAGCGCCAAAATGCTGTCGATCGTGCCTCTGCTGAACGGCGGCGGCCTCTTTGAAACCGGAGCCGGCGGCTCGGCGCCGAAACACGTACAACAGTTTCAGGAAGAGGGCTATTTACGGTGGGATTCCCTCGGTGAATTCTTGGCGCTTGCCGCCTCATTGGAGCACTTGAGCAAAGCCTCCAACAATCCGACGGCCAAGATTCTGGCGGACACGCTTGATCGGGCCAACGCCAAGTTCCTGGAGAGCAACAAATCGCCGGCCCGCAAGGTGGGCGAGATCGATAATCGCGGCAGCCATTTTTACCTGGCTCTGTACTGGGCGCAAGCTCTGGCTGAGCAAACTGAAGATAAAAATCTGCAAGCGAAGTTCGCCAAGGTGGCCAAACAACTGGCAGACAATGAGGCCAAGATTTCTGGCGAGTTGATCGGCGCCCAAGGCAAGCCAGTCGAGATGGACGGGTATTATCATCCCAATACGGAAAAGACGACAAAAGCCATGCGTCCAAGTGCAACCTTAAATGCGATCGTGGATGCGATTGCCTAACAAGTAGGACTGAGCGCTGAGGGCTAAGAGACAGGTTTCCTCAGTCATCAGTCCTCGTTACTCAACACTCAGCGTAGACTATGGCAACTGAAACAATCGATAAACAAAACATCATCGATCAGGAAGAAGTCCTTCGTCCGAAGATGGTCTCTGTGGAGATCGCCGGGAAGGCCTACCAGGTGCCTGAAGGGATCACCGTGATCAAGGCTCTCTGGTATACCGGTCAGGAAGTGATCCGAGGCGCAGGATGCTTGGGCGGATTTTGCGGCGCGTGCGCGACCTATTACCGGACGAAAGACGATCCAAAGGTCAAGACCTGCCTGGCGTGTCAAACGGCCGTCGAGGACGGCATGTCGTTTTCGATGGTTCCCCCGTTCCCCGCGCGCAAAGCAACCTATGATATTACCGAGCTGAAGGATCCCAAACAAGATTTGTTCACGTTGTATCCGGAGGCGCCGCTTTGCCGCAACTGCAATGCGTGCACGGAGGCCTGTCCTCAGACCATCGACGTGCGGGAAGGCGTGTGGCGCGCGGTCTTCGGTGATTTCAAAGCCGTCTCTGAAATGTTCATGGACTGCGTAATGTGCGGCCTCTGCACGCCGGTCTGTATCGCGGACATTGCCCCGAACCTCGTCGCGCTCTATGCCAGCCGCGCGCAAGGCGCGCATTTCGCCGAAAAACCGGAGCGGCTCTATCATCGCATTAAGGAAATCGAAGACGGACGGTATCAAGCCGAATGGGACCGTGTCTTGAAAATGGACGAGCAAGACCTGAAGCAAGCGTGCGCGGAATTGAAATGAATTCAGGCGAGGGGCAAGGGCTATGGGCTACGGGCAGAAAAGAACGATAGGCGGACTGCCGTGCCACTGGCCTCTCGCCTCGTGTTTCGTGCCTGCGCGATAGCGTATGAACATCCACGAACTCCAGAAAATCGTCCATAAGACCCGCGATGAGCGTCGTACCCAGACGCTGCCGAAATATTCACCCGCTGAACGCGACACCCTGATTAAGAAATATCATCCCGACCATCGTGAGAGCGCCTACCGCCCGATTAAGTTCGGGCCTAACGCCGGCGAACGCACCGTGCGTGAGTTGGCCTCGCTCCTGGAAGGGGAAAGCCCCGTACCGGCTGATCTCGATCTCACGCCGGCGTATACCACGGATGTTCTGGTGGTTGGGGGAGGCGGAGCCGGTTGCGCGGCTGCACTCCATGCTCACGCAAACGGCGCCAAGGTTTTGCTTGCCACCAAGCTGCGTTTGGCGGATTCCAATACCGTGATGGCGCAGGGCGGCATTCAGGTCGCGATCACACACGAAGATTCTCCGGTTCAGCATTTTCTGGATACGCTCAAAGGCGGCCACATGAAGAACGACCATCAGCTTTTGAAAGTGATGGTGGAGGAAGGGCCGTCAATTGCGAAGTGGCTGCTGGAACTCGGTGTGCTGTTCGATCGAGACGCCGACGGCAATCTCCATGTCAAGAAAGGCGGCGGAAGCTCGAAACCGAGGTTATTGACGTGCTCGGACTACACCGGCCTCGAGATCATGCGAGTGCTCAAAGATGAGGTCTTGAACCAGAAGATCCAGGTGCTGGAATTCTGCGCCGCGATTGAACTCTTGAGCGACGGCCAAGGCAAGTGCACGGGCGCGGTGTTGCGTGACTTGGATAACAAGCGTTTCGTCGTGGTTGGGGCGAAGACGGTGATTTTGGCCACGGGCGGGATCGGACGCTTGCACATTCAAGGATTCCCGACCAGCAATCACTACGGTGCAACCGGCGATGGCCTGGCGATGGCCTATCGCATGGGCGCCAAGCTTTTACAGGTCGATACGTTCCAATACCATCCGTCCGGTGCCGTCTATCCCGAGCAGTTGATCGGCGCATTGGTCACCGAAGGTATTCGGTCGGAAGGCGGCCATCTCGTTAACGCGAAGGGCGAGCGCTTCGTGAACGAGTTGGATACGCGCGATGTCGTCTCCTCGTCGATCATCCGTGAGTGTGAAGAAGGCCGCGGCATTCGGACGATGTCCGGGCGCGTCGGCGTCTGGCTCGATACGCCGCTCCTCGATGTCGAGCAAGGTTCCGGAACAGTGGCGAAGCATTTTCCCGCCATGGTGAAACAGTATCAGCGCTTCGGGATCGATATCTCTAAAGACCCGGTGCTCATTTATCCGACCCTTCATTATCAGAATGGCGGTGTGCGCATCGACGTGCACAGTGAGTCCAACGTGAAAAATCTTTTTGTGGCAGGGGAGGCTTCGGGCGGACTCCACGGCCGCAATCGCTTGATGGGGAACTCGCTTCTGGATCTGATGGTATTCGGCAAGCAGGCCGGTTCCACTGCCGCTCAACGCGCTGGAACAATAACGCAAGGTACATTGACGCTCGAACACCTCAACCGCTTCCGCGCCGATGCTCGCAAACATAACGTATCAGCCGACGTCACCTCGCCTGTCTTATTTCCGGCCTACGCCAAAAAAGAGTAGTCATATGGCAAAAGGCAATGATCAATAGTAATGGATTATTATCCTGCCTCTTGCCTCTTGCCTTGAAGGAGCCGTATGAACATTCATGAATTTCAGGCCAAGCAATTATTCGCCCAATTCGGCGTCCCAGTGCCGAAAGGCAAGGAAATTAAGACTCCCCTCGCTGCCGAGAAATGGGTTGCCACCATGAACACGCCGGTGTACGTCGTCAAAGCTCAGATACACGCCGGCGGACGCGGGAAGGCGGGAGGAGTAAAGCTGACCAAAGACAAAGCCGAGGTGCCGACACTCGCGGAAGAAATCCTCGGCAAGACGCTCGTGACTCACCAGACCGGTCCGAAAGGGCGAAAGGTCCGCCGCCTGCTGATCGAAGAAGGAGCCGGAATCGCGAAGGAACTGTATCTGAGCCTCCTCGTCGATCGTGATTCCGGTTGGCCCGTGTTCATCGCCAGCACCGAAGGTGGCATGGAGATCGAAGAGGTCGCCGCGCATACGCCGCAGAAAATCGTTAAAGAGCCGATTGATCCCGCCGTGGGATTCCAGGGATACAACGGCCGGAATCTGGCGTTCGGATTGGGTCTGACATCGATCGAACCGACCGCGCTCAATCCGTTCGTCTCCATGCTCAGCAACCTCTACCGATTGTTCATCGAGAAAAATGCGTCCCTGGTAGAGATCAATCCGCTCGTCATCACGACCGACAAACGACTTATCGCGCTGGACGGCAAGGTCTCGTTCGACGACAATGCGCTGTTCAAACACGCCGACGTGCAGGCCTTTCGCGACTTGAACGAAGAAGAGCCGCTGGAGATCGAAGCGTCGAAGAACAATTTGAATTACGTCAAGCTGGACGGCAACATCGGCTGTATGGTCAATGGGGCCGGGCTCGCCATGGCCACGATGGATGTCATCAAGCTGGCCGGCAGCGAACCGGCCAACTTCCTCGATGTCGGCGGTGGGGCGACGAAGGAAACGGTTGCCGCGGGTTTCCGAATCCTGCTGAAAGACAAAAACGTCAAAGGGATATTCATCAACATCTTCGGCGGCATCGTCCGCTGCGAGCGCATTGCGCATGGGGTGATCGAGGCGGCCAAGGAAGTGAACATCAAAATTCCGGTCGTGGTCCGCCTGCAGGGCACGAATGCGGAAGAAGGACGCAAGCTGCTATTGGAATCGGGATTGAAGGTCGACGTTGCGACCGACCTGTGGGAGGCGGCACAGAAGATTGTCGCCATGACCGGTAAAAAGCGAGCCAAGGTTACCGCAACAGCGTGAGGAATCCGCTTCAGCATGTGGCAGGCGCTATTCTGAGCCTGATCTTATTCGCCGGCTGTTCGTTCGGTCAATGGTATGAGCCGTCGTTGCAGTATCTTCGAGGCGAAGGATACTACTCGAGGAACATCACCAGAGGGCAACTTCAAGAAGCCGCGGCTAAAGGAAAGGTTCAAGAGCGTGGGAGATTTGCCGAGCGGTCATCCGGTTGTTTCGATTACACCGAGGCGTCGATCGACCGAAACATCGTGATTCCGACTGTTCGAAAAAAAATGATAGAACTCGAAGCCGATGCGGCGGAACAAATCATGGCTTTGTCTGCGTTGGAACTGAATCCGCTGGTGTATTGGGCGGTCGGGATTTTCGGGTGCAGCTTCTGGACCATTGCCGGTAACGCCGTTCACGTTGAAACTCCATGACGCAGCGTGTGCAGCTGCTGAGCGTCTCATGAGATCTCAGGGAAGGATCATCGCATGAGTATTTTAGTCAACAAAGCGACGCGAGTGGTCGTGCAGGGAATTACGGGCAAGGAAGGATCGTTTCACGCGACCCAGTGCAAGGCGTATGGAACGCAGGTCGTCGCCGGGGTGACGCCGGGAAAGGCCGGTCAGGAGGTTGAGGGCATTCCGGTCTTTAATACCGTTCGCGAGGCTGCGAAAAAGACTCAGTGCGACACCTCGTTGATCTTCGTGCCGCCGCCGTTTGCCGCCGATGCGATCCTCGAGGCAGCCGATGCCGGCATCAAGCTGATCATCTGTATCACGGAAGGCATCCCGGTCAATGACATGGTGAAGGTCAAGCGCGCATTACGCGGGCGCGATGTCCGGTTGATTGGTCCCAACTGTCCCGGCATCATCACGGCAGATGAATGCAAAATCGGCATCATGCCCGGCTTCATTCACAAGAAAGGCAAAGTCGGGGTGATCTCCCGCAGCGGAACCCTGACGTATGAGGCCGTCAATCAGCTTACGAACCTGGGATTGGGCGAGACGACCTGCATCGGGATCGGCGGCGATCCTATTATTGGAACAGGCTACATCGATCTGCTCGCATTGTTCGAGAAGGATTCGGAAACCGAAGCAGTCGTCATGATCGGCGAGATCGGCGGGGATGCCGAGGACAAAGCCGCAGCCTACATCAAAGAGAACATCAAAAAACCCGTGATCGGCTTCATCGCCGGTATTACCGCGCCTCCCGGTCGCCGCATGGGCCATGCCGGAGCCATCATCACGGGGGGAAAAGGCACTGCGGCGGAAAAGATGGCCGTTCTGGAAGCCTCGGGCGTGCGCGTGGTCAAGAACCCTGCCGAGATCGGCGAGACTGTGAAAGCCACCTTAGGCGCCTAAGCGCTCATATTGCTTTGACCAAGATTACGATGCGGTAAGTGCCAGGAGCCGGTCCGCCCACACCCAGGGGGCTCCTTCGTCTTCATGTTTGCAGTAGACGAAGCAGTCTTTCCCTTGTTCCTTATCTGCCTTGAGCCAATCCGCCCATTGAGTCAGTGCGCCCTCGCTGTATTCGCTTCGGCGTAAGCGAACGTAGCGGAAGTTTGCCGTATCGCGCCGTTCTGCCTGACTTTCATCAGTCTCGACCGCTGCCCACGCGACGCCGTGGTTTCGTAAGATCGACTCCACTTCATGAGCGTGCCATGATTCATGACGAAATTCCATCGCCCACCGCACGGACTGCGGCAATTGTTTCACAAAGTTCTCCAGACGTTCATCGTCCCGCCGTAAATTGGGCGGTAATTGCAGAAGTACGGGGCCTAAGCGTTTGTCCTGGACTAACGGCGCCAGGCGATCGAGCATGAGCCGAACGGCTGAATGCGCATCGGGTTTCAGGCGGTGGATGTGCGTGACTAAACGATTGGCTTTCGGCGCAAAGACAAAATGCGATGGGGTGAGCGACATCCATGATCGGACGGCCTGTTCACTGGGCATTCGATACCAGATGCCGTCGAGTTCGACGGTGTCATATCGGCCGGCGTAGTAGCGGAGAAACTCGGCGGTCTTTAAGCCTTCAGGATAGAAGCGATCCGGTCCCTGCCAAGGTTTATAGGAATATCCGGAGAGGCCGATATGGATGCGCGCCATTGCCGTGTGGTCCTTCCTAAGATCTAACTCACGTCGCTAGACCGAGATTCCCCAAACCTGTTTGGCGATGAGACCGATCGCATAAGTCAGGACCACCGCACCGGTGAGAATCATGAGGTTGGTGGCGATGCGTTTTTTGATGTCCATCCCGGACAAAAACGCCAGGACCATCGACACGACGATGACGATGCTTCCGGCCATGATGAAAGAAAATGCCGCGCTCTTCGCTCCGAAAAGGATCGGCAGCAACGGCACCATGGCGCCGGCAAAATAACTTCCCCCCACGACGAGAGAGGCAATCAATGGCGGGGCAGTCCGTTCGCTTTCAAAGACAGACTCTCCCAAGAATCGCTTCTTATCTTCTTCGGTAATCCGCACTTCCCGTTCCGAGCCCAATGCGACATATGCCCCTGCCGCCATGGAGAGGGAACCCGCAACGGCGGTCGTCGAACCGGCCACCAGGACGGTGACGGCGTCCCCGAAGGCCGCAAAGAATCCGCTGACCGCGCCCACGATCTCCACCAGTCCATCGTTCAGACCAAGAAAGATATTGCGCACCTGTTCGGGATTGATTCTCCGCTCGGCCAATTGCGTGACGATCACATCCTCGTGCTTGAACTCATCTATGAGGATGCCTTTGACCGCCGCTCCCAACGGCTCATCCTTATATATTTTCCACACCGACAGATATTTTTTGACGCCATACACCTCAATGGCTTCCAAGACGAGATGAATCGCGGGTGTACCGAAAAGGCGGCAGACCAGAACGATGATTCGAAGCTTGAGACGTCGAGAAAGATCGAGCTCAGTCAGATCGCTGTGAAAAAACTTCTGCCAAAAGCCGATATGGATGATCTCAACCCGGATCAACTCCTCCAGAATCTCCCGTGTCTTGCCATCGCTGATATCTCGCAGCGCCCGATACAGCGCGAGGTCGAAAATTTCGTCGAGAATGAGCGTCCGGGCGAGCGAGCTGTCGTGTGGCTTTGTCATGATTGGAGCACAAGAAGTGCGTGAGAGCGGTCATTATATCA
>DATFCE010000100.1:0-2295 GCA_035253365.1 Nitrospiraceae bacterium | reverse complement strand
AATCTTGATGCCAATGGGCGTGCGCACGCCGGTGGTGAGCATGTCGATGCGTGCCTTGATCGGCATGGTCCACGCGTTCGAAACGCCGGGAAATTGCATGGCGTCGTTTAATCCGTCAGGACCGTAAATCAGTTCATCCATGCTCTTGTGATCGGGCCAGGCACGGCGAAGAATTCCCTGCAACCAACTGGGCGCCCACGATGAATACCAGCGCGGGACTTTGGGCCAATCGGACTCCGGCTTAAGCACGACCACTGTTTCCATCATCGAAAAGGGCGCGGGATCGGTAGCGGTCTCAGCGCGGCCGGCCTTTCCGAAAACGCGCTCGACTTCAGGGAAGGACTTCAGCCTCTTGTCCATTGTCTGAAGCAGCCGTTCCGTCTGAGTCACCGAAATACCCGGCATCGTAGTCGGCATATAGAGCAGCACACCTTCATTCAGTGGCGGCATGAACTCCGAACCAAGTTGGTTGAAAACAGGGACCGTTGCGGCGACGGTCAGCACGGCCAGAAAGATCACCGCCCAAGTGTGTCGCAACACGAAATTGCAAACCGGGTGATAGATCTTCATCAACGGTCGGCTGATCGGATGGTTTTCTTCGCTGTGAATCTTTCCGACGAGCACCGCGTTAACAATTCTGGACAAAAACTTTGGCTTGAACTTGTACGGGTCCATGTGCGTGAAGAGCAGCCGGATCGCTGGGTCAAGCGTGATCGCCAGAAACGCCGCAATCGCCATTGAGAAGTTCTTTGTGTAAGCGAGCGGCTTGAAGAGCCGTCCTTCCTGCCCTTCCAGCGTGAAGACCGGAATAAAGGACACGGCGATTACCAGCAGCGCAAAGAAGCTCGGGCCACCAACTTCCTTCACGGCATTAATGACCACATCCTTGTAACTGCCCGGACGTCCTTCCGCGTCCCAATGCTCGAGTTTCTTGTGTGTCTGCTCGACCACAACAATGGCCGCATCGACCATCGCGCCGATGGCTATCGCAATGCCGCCCAGGCTCATGATGTTCGCCGTCAGGCCCATCCAGTACATGGGGATGAACGAAATGGCGATAGTGACTGGAATCGTGATAATGGGAACGATGGCTGACGGTATGTGCCAGAGGAAGATCATGATCACCAGACTGACGATGATCAATTCCTCGATCAGCGTGCCCTTGAGTGTTTCAATCGCGCGGTCAATTAGTTCAGCGCGATCGTAGGTAGTCACGATCTCGACTCCGGGAGGCAGCGACGCCTTGAGATCATCGAGTTTTGCGCGTACTCGCTGGATTACTTTTTCGGCGTTCTCGCCATAACGCATGATGACGATGCCGCCGACTACGTCGCCCTGGCCGTCGAGATCGGCGACGCCGCGCCGTATCTCTGGTCCCAGCGTCACGGTCCCGAGGTTCTTGACAAGTACAGGAGTGCCGCCTTCTTTACTTGTCCCGACAACGATGTTCTCAACATCCGCGACGCTCTTGATGTAACCACGACCGCGCACCATGTACTCGCGACCTGAAAATTCGACGAGCCGGCCGCCGACATCACTGTTGCCCTGCCGCACGGCCTCGACCACGCGCTCGACCGGAATGTCATAAGCGAGCAGCGCATTCGGATCGACATTCACCTGGTACTGCTTGACGAAGCCCCCGAGTGGCGCGACTTCAGCAACACCGGGCACAGCCTGCAACGCATAGCGCATGTTCCAGTCCTGGAAGCTGCGAAGTTGGGCGAGATTGTTTTGGCCGGTCTTATCGACGAGTGCGTATTGAAAAACCCAGCCGACGGCCGTCTCATCACGCGCCAATTCGACGTTCACGCCTTGAGGAAGCTTCGGCAGGATGTTGCTCAGGTACTCGAGTGTGCGTGAGCGCGCCCAGTAGATGTCCGTGCCGTCTTCGAAGATGATGTAAACGTAGGAATAACCGAAGTCCGAAAAGCCGCGAATGTCCTTTACTTTCGGAACGCCCAGAAGGGATGAGATGATCGGATACGTCACCTGATCTTCCATGATGTCGGGGCTGCGATCCCAACGGGAGTAGATGATCACCTGCGTGTCTGAAAGATCAGGAATAGCATCCAGGGTGATGTTTTTGATCGACCACAAGCCCCCTAGCGTCGCCACTCCGACCAATAGCAGGACGATGAACTTATTGTGGGCGCACAGTTCTATGATTTTGTTGATCATCGGTTCCTCTTAATCTTGGTTCGTCATTGATCGCTGTACCTCGGAACGAGATCCATGCCGCAATCCGGCGCTTTGCCGGGCTTGTCGGATCGGTATTGCGGATGCATCGGGTCGTAC
>DATFCE010000099.1:0-3644 GCA_035253365.1 Nitrospiraceae bacterium | reverse complement strand
CTCTCCTGTCGCCGGCAAGATGCGATGTTTGTAATAAAATGTGTGGAGCAGCCCGGCCAATTCTTGGAGATAGAACGTGAGCCGATGCGGTTCGAGTGCGGCCGCGCTCGCTTGTACAATCGAAGGATACGCGGACAGCTTCCGGATCAATCCCAATTCTTCGGGATCTTGGAGAAACGATAGATCGGTTTCATCGGGCGCGGGGACCTGAATTCCACGCTCTTCCGCTACACGAAACAGGCTCGAGAGCCGCGCATGCGCATACTGCACGTAATAGACCGGGTTCTCGGCCGATTGTTGCTTCGCCAATTCCAGATCAAACTCCAGATGCGTATCGGAGCGACGCATCAGAAAGAAGAATTTCGCGGCATCCGAGCCGACCTCGTCCATCACCTCTCGCAGCGTGACGAACTCGCCGGAGCGCTTCGACATCTCAACTTTCTTGCCAGCTCTCATCAAGCTCACCATTTGGACGAGGACGACTCGAAGTCGGTCCTTTGAATAGCCGTAGGCCTCGACGACCGCCTGCATGCGCGGGATATATCCATGGTGATCGGCTCCCCAGACATTCACAAGGATGTCATACCCTCGCAAGAGCTTATCCCGGTGATAGGCGATATCAGAGGCTAGATACGTCCAGTCTCCTTCGCGTTTGCGCACCACCCGATCTTTGTCGTCGCCGAAGGCGGATGAACGGAACCAGAGGGCGCCTTCCGCTTCGAACAATAGGTCCCGGGCTTTCAAATCATCCAACATACGTTCCACCGCCCCGGATACCATCAGCGAGGCCTCGTTGAACCATGAATTGAAAGTGACACCAAACTGATTGAGATCATCTCGAATCAAATCCAGCAGCTCTTGACCGGCCAATTCGCGACAACGTTCCTCAGCCTCTTCAGCCGGGAGATCCAGCAAGCTACCCCCAAGACGCGCCGCGATGCGTTCAGCCACTCGCTCGACATACGCCCCATGGTAGCCCTCGTCCGGAAATGTCGCAGGACGGCCGTGCAGTGCACAATAGCGGGCATAGACGGAGGCGCCCAACAGTCCCATTTGCCTCCCGGCATCATTGACATAGTATTCGGTGACAACATCGTAGCCGGCGGCAGTCAACAAATTTGCAATGGCCTGCCCGACGGCTGCTCCGCGGCCATGGCCGACATGCAGGGGACCGGTCGGATTCGCGCTCACGTATTCCACCAGCACCCGTTGACCCTTTCCGATTGCCGACCGTCCATACGCGTCACCTTGCTGTTCAATTTCACGCAAGACGTCAAGCCAGAGAGCCCGTTTGATCGTCATGTTGAGAAAACCTGGGCGCACGATCTCCACTCGATCGAAGAGAGTCGCCCGTTGACTCATGTTATCGATGATGATCTGCGCGACAGCTTCCGGAGAGCGGTGCTCGGCGGAGGCCAACGTCATGGCGACCGTAGAGGCTAAATCTCCCCACTCGGGCCGCTTGGGAAGGTCCAAGGAGAGGACAGGGAATGAAGGGATCTTTAATTCTCCCTTTTGTTTGGCCTGTCGCAGTGCATCCTGAAGGGCATCAATGACCTTTTCCCGCACAATATCCTGAGGCACTAACGTCTCCTAACCCATTGACCTGGCTCGCAAAGCAGCACGGGAATCTAGCACAAGTGCCGTGACATAACAAGACGATCCGGGGCATACAAGTTAGGCATTCCCGGTGACTTTAGCTTCAACTCACAAGCCGCGATGAGTTCCTGGTGAGAAATGCGCAAGCACGGCTTGTCGGGACAGGACCGGACGGCGTCCCATCCGGAACACCGACAGGTTTCTCCGATCAGCACCGTGACATTCATTCCTTTTGGCGCCCAACGCCGTTGATCCGTAGGCCCAAATATGGCAAGAGTCGGAACGTGGAGTCGAGCAGCCAGATGGGTTAACCCCGAATCATATCCAACGAAAAGGCTCGCATGCGCCAGCATGCCGGCTATCGATAGCAATTCTTTGTGCTGAATCACCAGCGGCCTCTTTTCGCATTCATGGAGGAGTTGCGCCACTGCCTCGTCATCAGCAGGCCCTCCAACAATGATCGGAATCGTCTTGTTGCTTTGACAGTAGGCAATGGCTTTTGCGAAGAGAACAGGATCACCACACTTGTGGCGACTTCCGCTGCCGGGATGGAAGACCGCCACCCGTGGATGGTTGCCCATAATGCCCATCTGTCCGAATAGATCTTTACCGGACGCAAGGATGGACGGAGGCAAGAGGAGCTTCGCTTCGTTCGGCATGCCCGGCGCGATGCTTTTCACGGTCTCAAGGAACCGATCTTCTTGATGGGTAGCAAGCAAGTCAACTGACATCGGTGAACGGACGATTGCTTGATGGACACCGACATGGTGAAGCATCTCGCGATTTTTTCCATCCGTGTCCGCCATCCAGGCGACAGTCAGATCACTTGCTTGCAGCCAGATCTGGAGTTCCGGTCGTAACGTTCCTCCTGACAGTAAAGTGCTCAGGTCCTGAGATTCGATGGAAAACAGCCTCTGGACTTCACCGCAGGCGGCCAACAGACGGCCCGCTTCGCCTTGCGCAATTAGGCCGATGTCGCAAACAGAAGTTGCGTTTCGAATGGTTCGTATTGCGGCGAGCGACAGAAGGACATCGCCTAACGCGCCCGGATGTATGACGATGGCCATTCGTCGCATGTTACCCGTCATCGTCCTTATCGGAACTTCCCCTTTTGGAAGGCGTGTACTTTACATGCTAACTCCAGATCGGCTGGCCGGTTCACATTGATAAATGAAAGCAAATGCGGGTCGATGGGTCGGATTTCTTCTTCATTTACCACTCGCACCGTGAGCGCGGCAACGCCGATTAACTCATGAAGCCGGAAATTCCTTGCTGTGATCATGCCTTCAAGATAAGAAAGACATTTCTTTGAATAGACCGCATGCATCGGCTGCAGCCCAGTTGCCAACCGGGGGATGATAATGTCAGCCCCGCGATCCAATGCGGCGATCAACCCAACCACCGTCGGATCCAGGAACGGCATATCACACCCAACGGAAAATATCCGGAGGTTAGAAGCATGGGACAATCCGGTATACAACCCGCCGAGACTTCCCGAGCCTGGAAATATATCGGTCACGATTCGATGGCCGTATTGCGCAATCTGTGGGATGGGCTCCGCTACAACAATCAAAATTTCTGAGAACAGCTTCTCGAGTACCGTGAGTCCGCGCTCCACTAGTGTCTTCCCGCCGATTTCGATGAAGCGCTTGTCTTGACCCATGCGTCGGCTCTTTCCACCGGCCAAAAGTACCCCCGAGATATCGGCCATCGCTCTATTCATAGCCCTGATTTTTTCATCAAACAAAAAAAGGGGGGTGGTTAATCCCACCCCCCCCAATTTTTGATCGCGTTCACCGAGCAGAGAACTACATTTTGCCCTTCTTTTTATTTGCCCGGCGCGTCAGTACCCATCCTTCTAAGATCACAATTCCAACAGCAATGAGGGTCGGATAGATATACGTTTCCTTAGGAATCGGTGGTTCCAGGACCGTGTAGTAAAACGCTGAAACCGCCATTTTTCGGCCGATATCACCATTGTGTCCATCCCATGCGAAGAACACTGTTGGAATGTACTTGCCTGCTTCAAAATAGGTGTCTTCTTC
>DATFCE010000098.1:0-3137 GCA_035253365.1 Nitrospiraceae bacterium | reverse complement strand
TTGTTGATTCATATAGCCGGCGCGCAGCGCCACTTCCCATTCGGGAATCCGGTCGATCTGGAGCCATTTGTACTCCGTTCCGATCATGAACGTATACGCATTCCGCCAATTTTGGGGAATCGGGATCAGGCCGCCGTTGGAGAGATGGGCATCGATGTTTCGATTGGACTTCCACCCGACGAGATCGACATCCAGTTCCAGCTTCCATTCGCGATCCGCCCGGCGCACGGGCCAGATCGCGATGCCGGCCGAAAACACCTGCGGCAACACCAGCGTGGCTCGCGTATCCGCCACCTTGGCGCCGTTGGCGAGCAGGTCACCCCGTAGATGGAGCGTCGCCTGACTCCGATAGACCAGGCCGATATTGGCGATCGGCTTCCCGTCCGCGTTTCGTAGGGGGGTGTACAAAAGGCTGAGGTTGAATCCGGCGGTGGTATCTTTTCCGTTGATCTCGGTTTGCACGGTTTGTGCGGTATTCGCGGTCTTCAGTTCGACGTGCCCTTCGCCGAACAAGCCGGAAAACGTGTAGATGTCCGCGCCGACGCCAAAGGACAGTTGATCATTGAGCCGATAGGCAATCGTCGGTTTGACATCCAGCAACGGAAGCGTGGAAAACGTCACCGCCGTTCTGAATGGACCGTCGATCGGCCACCGTGTGAGCGAGCCGAACGGGCTGTTCAGCCCGACCCCGACGCTGAAGTCTTCCAGCGCCTTCACGCCCACATCCTTCAGATTCGCGGTCAGATATACGTGTCCCGGCGGCGGCCATGCGATGCTCGATCCGCGATCGCCCGTGACGTTCACGCCGCTCGGACTCGTGAAGTTAGTCGTGCCGCCGACGAGCAGAGTGCCGAACAGGTTTTGCACACCCCGCAACTGCGTCATGCCGGCCGGGTTGTAATGAAGCGCGGACGCGTCGTCCGCTTGAGCGGTAAAGGCGTTGCCCATCGCTGAGGCCGCCGCCCCCTGCCCTTGGAGACGAGGCGTCTGAGCCTGGCCGATCGACGGCAAGGCAAGCAGCAGCAACATGACGAAAACGGAGCCGGTCATGCGGCCGGCGGGTAACGGAGCGCGCCAGGGTCTACCCATTGATTATCCTTTCTGTTTCATTCCACTCCCTCCATCCGTTCAAATTCGGGCCTGAAATATCGATCCACCACGTGTTGTAGCTGAGCGGAGGTAAACGGTTTGAGCAAATAGGCATTCGCTCCCGCCTGCATGGCGGCAATCGCGCGCTCCCGCGCTTCAACCGCGGTGATCATGATAACCGGCATGGCCGGATACTTCTTGCGGACCTGGCGCAACACGTCGAGCCCATCGATCTGCGGGATGCCGATATCGAGAATCATCCCATCGAGAGAACCGCTCCAGAGCGCACCCAGCGCTTCGCGACCATCGAGGGCCAGGTGCACCAGGTATCCTTCCGACTCCAGGCGATCGCGCAACAGATGCCGGATATCCGCGTCATCGTCCCCCACCAGAATGCGCTTCGCCGGTTGCGACGCTTCGGGAATCCGTTTTCCCATGCCGCGCCGGAGCGGAATCGTAAAGCAAAATTGCGTGCCCTTTCCTTCGTCGCTCCGGACCGTGATCGCGCCGCCATGGAGTTCGACCAATTCCTTGACGATCGAAAGGCCCAAGCCCAGGCCTTTTTGACTTCGCTCATGATGGCTGGCCCGAAAGAAGGGATCGAAGAGTTTCGGCAGCGCTTCGCGGGGGATTCCTTGGCCGTTATCTGTCACCGAGATCTTGGCATAAGACGCCGTCTCACGCGCGACGTTGACCATGACCGATCCTCCGTCCTGGGTGTATTTGATAGCGTTGTCCACGAGGTTCGTCAGGATCTGGCTGAGTCGATCGGCATCCCCCCAGGCGGTCACGTCGCTGTCCTCGCACTGCAATTGCAGCCGTTGATGTTTGGCCAAAGCAATCGGCCGGATTTGTTCCACCACTTCTGAAATCAAGGGCGCCAATGGAATGTCCTCCAACGACAACTCAAGCTTGCCGGCTTCGATGCGGGACAAATCCAGCAGATTGGTGATCATCCGGGCCAGACGGCTTCCATTGGCCTTAATGCGAGTCAGATATTGCTGCTGTTTCTCGCTCAACGACCCGGCGAGGCCTTCGAGCATATTGTCCGTGAAGCCGGTAATGCTGGTCAGCGGAGTGCGCAGCTCATGGGAGACATGGGCGAGAAACTGTGATTTGAGCCGATCCATTTGCTGCAGCTGGTTGTTGGCCGCTTCCAACTCGGCCGTCCGCTCGCGGACTCGTGTTTCAAGACCAAGATTGAGCGTTTCGATTTGGCGATACGCTTCGGTTTTATCCAACGCCACCGCGACCTGGGTGGCCATAGTCATCATTAAATCCAGATCTTCCTGCGACAGCGCATGCTCGTGCACGCAATCAACCGTCATGCAACCGAGAATGAGATCGTTGATCTTCAGCGGAACAGAAATCATCGATTTGACGTTCGCCATCACAGCCAACTGCCGAGTAAGAGGATGCATGCGATCCCAGGCTTCTTGGAGATCCGACACCAACACCGGCTTCCCTTGCAGCAATACCATGCCTTCAAGACTGTCGGGATTGGTGATGGACAGTTCCCGGGATCGCGTAAGGTCGGCGATCTCGTCCGACACGCCGAGAATTCTCATATCGGACAACACGCCCCGGGCGCCATCATAAAAGGCGATCATCGCGCGATTGTATTGAAGATCGTGGACCAGCGTCTCCAGCACATTGTGCAGCAACGTTTCCCGCTCCAGGGTGGAACTGAACAGAAGTCCCGTCCGATGCAGCGTGGTCAACTGGTTCACCCTGCGGCGCAGTTCGACCGTCGTCCGTTCTTGTTCAAGGTACACCTCGCGCAGCTCTTCGTGCCGCGCATCGACGGCTTGATCCTGCTCCATGATGAGTGTCTGAAGACTCGTGATTTTCCGCAGCAGCCAGGCGAACGCCACCCAGGATATCGCCGACGGCAAGAACGTGATGAGTGCCGCTTCGACCACGGTCACAGCCGGATGTACGAGCCGTACGTACGCAAAGGCCGCAGCAGCGGCCAAGCCTCCCCCGACGAGCCACACCCGGCGATTACTCGATTCGGGAATCCAGGTGAACTCCCATTCGCAGTACTC
>DATFCE010000097.1:0-5990 GCA_035253365.1 Nitrospiraceae bacterium | reverse complement strand
CTTCGGCGCCCCGAGGCGCCGCATGACGATTCTCTACTATGTCGTGCTCTTCGTGGCTTCCGTCGCCGTCACGTTGGGGGGCTGCGCGCTTTTTACCAACGGCATCGAGTGGCTGGGCAAGCGTTTAAAAGTCCCCGAGGGAGCTGTCGGTAGTATTTTTGCGGCGGTGGGCACGACCTTGCCGGAAACCTCGATTCCGATTATCGCGATCTTTTTCGGGTCCGGCCAGGAACGGACGGAAGTGGGGCTCGGCGCGATACTGGGCGCGCCCTTCATGCTCAGCACGCTGGTGCTGCCGATCCTGGCGGCGCTCTTGCTGATCTATGCGAAGATGGGCAAGCGCAAATCTTCGTTCATGTTGAATTATCGCGAGGTCCGTATTGATCTTCTGTTCTTTCTCGCCGCCTATGGATTGGCGCTGGCGTGCGTCTTCGTTTCGACGCCGATGGTCCGGTATGCGGTCGCGGCGCTTCTCCTGGCATTCTATGGCGTGTATATGAAAATGAAATTTTCCGCCGAATCGGAAGGAGAGGCGAGCGTCGCCCCGCTGGTCTTTGCTCCAAAATCCGCGGTGCCTGCCTATACCATCATTGGTGCACAAGGGGTCGTCGGCTTAGTGGGATTAGTGGCCGGCGCGCACCTGTTCGTCACCGTGGCAAAATCCTTGTCGGCTGAACTGGAAGTCTCGCCGCTTCTTTTGGCCCTGTTGATTGCCCCCTTGGCGACCGAATTACCGGAAATGTCCAATAGCTTCTTGTGGCTCTACCAGCGAAAGGATACGCTCGCCGTCGGCAACGTCACCGGCGCCATGGTCTTTCAAGGAACGTTTCCGGTCTCGGTCGGGCTCATCGGGACGAGTTGGGATCTGGCCCCATCGGCAATCACGACGATGGGCCTCGCGCTCGGAGCCGTCGGGCTCAGCTTCGTTCAGTTGCTTGGCGGCGGCCATTGGCGACCGTGGCTGCTCGGGGCGGGCGCGCTGCTGTATGTCGGATTCTTTCTGATGTATGTCTATTGGTCTTAAACTGCGGCGCGACTCCGATGATCGCCCGATTCTCGGTATCACCATGGGAGATCCCGCGGGGATCGGACCGGAAGTGATAGCCAAGGCTCTGGCGCAGCGGTCTGTTCGCGCGCTGTGCCGCCCAATAGTGATCGGGTCGCACCCGGTCATGGACGCGACTATGCAATCCCTCGGTCTGAGACTCAGACCAGTGGCGGTTCACGGCCACGCTCAGCGCTGGACGGGATCTGAGGTGCCGGTCTTGGACCCGCTGGAACGCCCGCTGGGGAGATTTCGAGCGGGAGCCGTGAGCCAAAGAACCGGCGCAGCGTCCGTTGCCTTTATCGAGACGGCGGTTCGTCTGGCCCAGGCCGGCTGCATCGACGCGATCGTGACAGGTCCCATCAATAAGGAAGCGATCAATCTTGCCGGCTGTCCCTATCCGGGCCACACCGAATTGCTGGCCGCGCTCACCAAAGCCAAGGAAAGCGGCATGATGATCATCGGCGGTCCGCTGAAGATCATGTTTACAACCACCCACGTCGCGATGAAAGATCTTTCGGAAACACTGACCATCGACCTGGTATTGCGGAGGATCCGGCTGGCGAATCGTGGATTGCGGGAGTACTTCGGCTTGAAGAAACCACGCATCGGTGTCGCCGCATTGAACCCCCATGCCGGAGAGTCGGGTTTGTTCGGCGATGAGGAGCGGAGCATTATCGGACCGGCTTCGCGCCATGCCCGCCGCGCCGGCATCCAGGCGAGCGACCCCTTGCCCGCCGACACGCTTTTTGGGAAAGCGGCGCGGGGGGAATATGATGGCGTCGTGGCCATGTATCACGATCAGGGCTTGATCCCTCTGAAACTGGTCGCGTTCGGAACGTGCGTCAATCTAACCATCGGGCTGCCGATCATTCGCACCTCCGTGGATCACGGCACCGCGTACGATATCGTCGGGCAAGGCGTCGCCGATCCAGGGAGCCTGATCGAAGCGATCACATTGGCGGCAAATTTGGCAAGCAGGAGAAGACACGGATGAAGACGGCGTTACAGATTATTCAACAACAGATTGCCGAATTGGAGGCCATCCTGAAGCAAGCCGAAATTGATTTAAACACGGTCGCCGGCAGCGAACGGATCGCCAAGTGGAAAAAACAAACGAGCGTCCTGCTCGGGCAGGTGGATTCAAAAGAGGCGCAACGCTTTTCTGCGCTGACTCCGGGGTCGTCCTTCACCAATGATATGCTGGAAGAGTTGAACAACGAGGCCGAGCCCTATCGAGATTTCCTGACCGCCCTTGCCGGGCAGATCAAGAAACAAACATAACGAGTGCGCCGTGACCCGTGACTCGCCCATCCCCGCCCCCCGCGCCCTCAAACGCTACGGTCAGAATTTCCTCATCGATCCCAATATCGTCCGGAAGATCGTCGCGTCAGCGGGGGTTCGATCCACCGATTGCGTGCTCGAAATCGGGCCGGGCCGCGGCATTCTCACTCGCGCGCTCTGCGCCGCCGCCGGGTCAGTCATCGCCATTGAGCTTGATCCGCAATTGGTTGCCTATCTCAGGGAAACGCATGCCGATTGCCGGAATCTTGACCTTCGGCACGGCGACGCGCTGGACTTTCCATTCCAATCGCTACCCCACGGGACCATCGTCGTCGCCAATCTGCCGTACTACGTCTCAACCCCGCTGCTGTTCACCTTGTTCGACGCGCATGAGCGCATCGACCGCATGGTGCTCATGCTGCAGACGGAAGTCGCCAAGCGGCTGGTCGCGCAACCGGGCGGCGACGACTACGGCATCCTGTCCGTGCTGACCCAATACCGGACGGAACCATCGCTGCGCTTCCGCGTCTCCCGCCACTGTTTTCGTCCTCAACCCGACGTCGAGTCCGCCGTCGTGCATCTGGCCGTCCGAAAATCTCCACACGTTCGTGTAGATGATGAAGCTCTCTTCACGCGCATCGTCCGTGCCGCCTTCGCGCATCGGCGCAAGACGCTCGCCAACTCATTACGAGACGAAGGTCTGCTTCCTGAACAAATTTCCCGTGCCCTGGTGCAAGCCAACATCCAACCCACCCGCCGTGCTGAGACGTTGTCACTAGTCGAGTTCGCCGCGCTGACGAGGGCTTGGTGTCTTTAGAACCTGGCAGGTATTGACCGGCTCAAGAACACTTCGGTAGCATGAACCATGGGACTCACGCATGTCACTGCCAGTATCATCAATCCTGCCAATCCCAAAAGAAAGGCAAAAGCTGAGTTCTTGGTGGATTCCGGAGCAGTATATACCGTTGCGCCGGGACACATGCTGAAGCGTCTTGGCATCAAACCACACAGCTCCCGTGTATTCACACTCGCCGACGGCACACAGATCACCAGGCAGCTCGGTGATGCCATCTTTTCTATTAACGGCCACCGCGCCGCTTCCCCCGTAATCTTTGGTGAGAAGGGCGATAGCCTACTGTTCGGCACCGTCTCTCTTGAAGCATTAGGCTTTATCCTAGACCCCATGAAGCGCCAACTCCGACCCCTCCCCATGGTGCTTGGGTGATAATCCGATCTACTTCACTCTGCGCTACTCTCATGTTTCCTCAATGGAAAAGCTATAACCACTTTGCTATTTCCAATATCCGAGGCCACGGCCTTATGCGCTAATGTACGGGAACAACATCACTGACGATATCAGCGCGATGAGCGTGAGTGAGATGTACAGAAATCGGACAACTCGAGTATCCTCAAAGACATTTTTTATCCATTGAGGCGGATTTCCAAGCAAGAACCATCTCTTCTGAATACCGATTATGAGCAATATCGAAATGAGAACGACATTGCCATATAAAACTATGTTTTCCAGTAGTTCGTTCAATTGCATCTGAGCGGCAAGAGCTGGCGCACATGTGTTACACGCATCTTGAATCCTATCCAATTCAGAGGTGCCGCTCACAACTTGCCTTTTGTTTACGGCACCCAACCCGACGAGTCCCGCTATAACAAAACATGCCCCTATGGCATAAGTAAACGCGAGCACAAAACGTTGTCCGAATAGCACCTTCAGCATGGATTGCAAATAGAACAGGTAGAGCCACTCGGGAGGGTCAACCAGCCAGCGCCATCTCTGCTTTGCTCCATAAAGGATAATAAAGCCAAGCCCACAAGCACTTGCACACACGAGTATGTTTCTAAATACTTCAGTTGAAATCATGTAGTGTGTCTCATAGCCATTCTCTTTACTTACTTAACTTAATATATAGCGGCAATACTTATAAATATACAGCCGCTTGGACCCTTGTCGGCCTTTTATCGTAACTGTTTCAATGAAAGAGGACCGATCTGGCCTCGTGCGCGCATCCACCGAGCACTTTCTGAACGTGCGCGATGTGCGAGCAGGAGGCCAGATCGGGCCTCCACCTTTAACACCTTACATCCTCTCTCAAAATGGGATAACAGAGGCCATAGAGGGATGGTCGGATTGCCCTTTACTGCGCGCAGTATCTCACCCGCCCACCCCAGGCGTGCCGAGACACGCCCCTTCCCGAAGCGAGCACATTCTTATCGTGCGCATTCTGCGAGCACAAAGGGCAATCCGACCGTCCCTCTCCACATCGACATCATAAATCCTCGGCGACGCTCACATGCACACAGGCGCACCAGTAACTTCATCTCCATTTTGAATTCACCCCGTTCCTGTGCTACCATCCGCCCATGGGTGCTTCCACCACGGCGAAGCGCGGTGACGCCCGCAGTGCCTCCCGTCAGCCTTCCCATCTCAAGCATGAAGTCATCGGCGTTGTGCTGCTGACGTTCGGATTGTTGTCGCTTCTGAGTCTCATCTCTTTCTCGCCGACGGATGTGCCGCTGTTCGGCGCATCGCCGTCGAAGGCGGTTCCGACCCGCAATATGATCGGCACCATGGGCGCGTCGCTTGCGGCTTCGCTCTTTTGGCTGATCGGCGCGGGCGCCTATCTGCTTCCTTTTCTTCTGGTCATGCTCGGCCTGCGTTGTTTTGTCGAAGGCGCATTAAGCGTCACGCTACGGAGCGCGGCCGGCTCGCTCGCCGCGTTGATCTTTCTCAGCGCGTTGCTGCATCTAGAGTTGATCGGCGTGCCGACGCTCTCCAGCGGATTCGTGCTGCGCGGCGCGGCCGGCGGGGCAGTCGGCGCATTCATTGCGGACGGATTGCGCGGGTATTTCGCGAGCACCGGCGCGCACATTCTCGTCTTAGCCGGCTTGATCGTCTCGCTCTTATTGGCCACCCCCATGTCACTGAGTGAGCTGTGGAGACGTGTCCCGGAGTGGTGGAGACTCTTGGCGGAAACGACAGAGGCGCTGATTCCCGAACGGTCTGAGCGCACTGAAAAGATCAAGAAACCTAAACCCAGACCGGTGAAGATCCACCGGTCGGCTGCCGGCGAGGCTGAGCCGGATATGAACGGAGATCCAGCCCTGGCCGTGGCGGAATTGCCGCCTCACGTGCCTGCGATCAGCCTTCAGGCCAAGCGCGCGGCCGAGGCCGTCGCCGACAATGCCGACACAATCGAGATCGAAATCCCGCCGCCTCGCCCCGTTTCGCCGGCCTATAAACTTCCCAACCCATACGACCTGCTGAGCGATCCGCTTGGACCTGCCGGCCGGATGAGCGATGAGGCGCTCAAAGCACAATCCGAGATCCTGACGCGGGCCCTGTTAAGCTTCGGGATCGAAGGCAAGGTGACGGAAATCCATCCCGGGCCGGTCGTTACCATGTATGAGTTTGAACCGGCGCCCGGCGTCAAAGTCGCGCGCATCGTCAGTTTGAGCGATGATCTGGCCTTGGCTCTGAAGGCGACTGCCCTGCGAATCGTCGCGCCGCTTCCCGGCAAGTCGGTCGTCGGAGTCGAAGTGCCGAATCTGTTCCGTGAGACCGTCTCGCTTAAAGAAGTGCTGACCAGCGACGCCTATACTCGGTCTCGATCCAAACTGACCCTCGCGCTGGGAAAGGACATCTTCG
>DATFCE010000096.1:0-4014 GCA_035253365.1 Nitrospiraceae bacterium | reverse complement strand
CTACTCTTCTTCGGGATCGCGCTCATCGAAATCGGCGCTCCCGCCAACGTCGTAGTGGCGTACGGATATGTGCTGCCGATTCTCATGATCGCCACGATGAGAAATCGCCGGTTGATGATCCTCACCGTCGCGCTCTGCATCATCGTCACCTACGCGGGCTTGCTACAACCGACAAAACCCGGCCGGTTCGTCTCCGCCGCCATTAACCGTAGCGTCGTCGTGGGCGTGCTCATGAGCGTCGCGTATTTCGCCTTGACGCGCGAAGAACGCAAGGCGCGGGAGGAAGCCGCGCGCGCAGAGCTGCTTCGAACGAATGCGCAATTGGTGGAGCTCAAGGATGCGCTGAACCGATCGGAACGACTGGCGGCGTTGGGCCTGCTCGCCTCCTCGGTCGCGCATGAAGTCGGCACGCCGCTACATTCCATTGCGTGGCAGGTGCAGACGTTGTCGGAAGACCCCCGCGTGACACCGGAGATGCACAAGACCCTCGCGATCATCGACTCGGAACTCAATCGGGTCGTGCACATTATTAAGGACAAGCTGTCGTCCACTCGGCAACCGATGGCCGACCATGCATTGGTCCAACTTGAGCTGGTGGTCCAGTCCGTCGTGGCGCTCATGGAGCCGTCCTTTGCCGGCAAGGGAATCGCGCTCAAAATGGACGCCGGCGGACATCCGACGTTCGTGTGGGGAAATGTCGAGCAGCTCCGGCAGGTCCTGGTGAATCTCTTGACTAACGCACTGGCGGCCACGGTCGCTGGTGGAGAGGTCATGATGATCCTGGGACGGCGGGCCGCGACATTGTCGGAGTTGGAAACGCGCCGCCGAACCGGTGAGCCGCCAGTGGAAACGATGGTGACCTTGACCGTGCGCGACACGGGATGCGGAATGGATGACGAGGCGCGCACGCGGGCGTTCGAGCCGTTCTTCACGACGAAGGCAGTCGGGGAGGGCACCGGGCTGGGGCTGTTTCTGAGCCGCGAGATCATGGCGGCCCATGGTGGCTGTCTCACTCTTGAGAGCGTGGTCGGCAAGGGCACGATGGTCGAGATCGCGCTGCCGAGCGCCGCGGTTCAGAACGGGAAGGACGCAGCCGATGGATAAGGAGCAGGGCACCATCTTAGTCGTGGAGGACGATGCGACGGCGCGGCGTCTGCTGGTCGATGAGTTGCGGAAGGAAGGATACCACGTTGAAGAAGCGCCTGGCGGGGCGGAGGCCATCGCACTAGGGCGGCAAAAGCGGTTCGATGTGGTCCTGACCGATCTCCGCATGGGAGAGGTCGACGGCCTGGCGGTTCTACGCGATTTCAAGCAGCACAGCCCCGCCACGTCGGTCGTGCTCCTAACGGCTTTCGGTTCCATGGAAGGGGCAATCGAAGCGATCAAACAGGGCGCCTATGACTATCTCGCCAAACCGTTCAAGCCCGACATGGCGCGCTTGGTGGTTCGCCGCAGCGTGGAGCACAGCCGCCTGATTCGCGAAAATGCGAGGTTCCGTGAAGAGCTCCGCGAACGCGGGGACCCGTCGCGTTTGGTGGGCGCCAGCCCGCTGATGTTGGAGGTCTACAAGCTCATCGCCCGCGTGTCAGCCGGAAAAAGCACGGTCTTAATTGAAGGCGAAAGTGGAACCGGCAAAGAACTCGTGGCGCGGGCCATCCACTCGAATGGGCCTCGACGCGATCGGCCGTTCGTACCCGTCAATTGCGCCGCCTTGCCCGATACGCTGCTGGAGTCCGAGCTGTTCGGTCACGAAAAAGGCGCGTTCACCGGCGCGATCCTGCTCAAGAAAGGGCTCTTCGAGAGCGCGCACGAGGGGACGTTGTTTCTGGACGAGATCGGAGACATCGGCCCCGCGCTTCAAGTGAAACTCCTGCGCGTGATTCAAGAACAGGAGGTCAGGCGGGTGGGTGGAACCGCCTCGATCAAGATCGACGTTCGCTTGATTGCCGCGACGAATAAAGATCTTCCGCAATTGGTGAAGCAGGGGACATTCCGGGAGGATCTGTTTTACCGGCTCAATGTGGTCCGCATCGGACTGCCGCCGTTGCGCCGGCGCGTTGAAGATATTCCGACGCTGGCCCATCACTTTCTTCAAAAAGCGTCGTCGTCCGCGGGGCAGGTCGTCAGGGGATTTGTTCCGGAAACTATGGCGTGGCTTCAACGTTATCACTGGCCGGGCAATGTTCGGGAACTCGAAAATGTAATCGAACGGGCCGTGTCGCTGTCGCCGGGTCCGTTGATCATGCCGAACGATCTGCCGGATGAGCTGGTACGCGATACCAAGGCGACCGTAATTCAGGAGGGCCTGTTCGCTATAGGACCGGATCACGCGCTGATGAGCTTGGACGAACTCGAAAAACGGTACCTGCTGCACGTGCTGCGGGAAACCGGCGGCAATAAGGTGCGCGCCGCCAAGATTCTCGGCATCGATCGCCGGACGCTCTATCGCATGGCCGAACGCTTCGGTGTGCCGTTAGGGGAAGAGGGAGAGACCGCTACAGGAGGCCAAGGAGCCTCTTGACCCGTCTGACCTGTGTCGCGGCGTTATGCTGGAGCGGCGGGGTGGCTTTCTGCCACGAGGACCAGGGGTATCGTTTGGCTTCGTACGTCACGTGCACGGCCACGCGCGTTTCCTGCTCATTTTCCGGTGTGAGCGTCGCATCGATCCGACTGCGATCGACTCCGAAGCGAGAGACAAGCAGTTGATTCCAAGGCCCCCCGGTTTCATCGCGATATCCGGTGACAATGACCCGTTCCTCTTCCGCGCGACGGCGCACCGGATAGCCGTCTTCCGTGAGAACTTGAATCAACGCGGCCCGCACCTGCTCTTCTGAAGAGGGGAGGACGACTTCAATGGAAGTCGATGTCGGCTCGTCCCGTCCTGTGGCGCAACCGGAAAGGAGGGCGGCGCACAACAAAACAGCCGTTCCGCTTCCTGTCACAACTGCACGCAGTGTGTGGCGCATGGAGGTAACCCGGACTATTTCTTGAGCCGGTAGACCAAGTGAGTATCGGTTTGAGCGACTCCTTCAATGGCGTGGATCTTTGCCAACACGAGGGTTGATAGAGCGTCTTGATCCGCCACTTCCACGACCGTGAACAGATCCGGTTTTCCCCAGCACGGGTCAATGGTCTTGATCTCTTTGATTTCACCCAAAGCCTTTACTACGTTACTGGTCTGGCCCGGCAACACATTGATCAACACGTAGGCACGATCCGGCATGGTGCGTTCTCCGTCGATGTTCAAGGATAGATATTGGATGTCGTTGTGAAAGCGGGAGGTGAACGTAGCGAAATCCATTGGGTATGTCAATACAATCTCACCGGCTATGGACCAATCGGCGGTAGCGGTGAAACGGGCGCCGGTGGCACCTGCTGATAGAGCGCCATGGCCTCGGGCATCCATTCTTGGAGCTGTTTGATCCGGGTGCCATGCCCCGGGTGGGTGGACATAAATTCCGGCGGCTGGCTTCCTCCCGCCGCTTGCATTCGTTCCCACACGTGAACGGCTTCTTGAGGATCGTAGCCCGCCTGGGCTGCAAAGAGAAGCCCGATGTAATCGGCCTCGGACTCATGCTTCCTGCTGAAAGGCAGCAGTACGCCCACTTGCGCACCGAGCCCGAGCGCTTGCATGGCCGCTTGCCCGCCGGCTCCGCCCATGCCCGATGCCCCCAATCCGATCGCGGCGCCGATCATGGCCACTTGCGTCGCGACTCCCTGACTCATGCGTTCACCGCCATGGCGAGCCAGCGCATGGACGACCTCATGTCCCAGGATAGCCGCCAATCCTGCTTCATTCTTTGCGACGGGAAAGATGCCGGTGTACACGGCGATCTTGCCGCCCGGAAGGGCGAAGGCGTTCATGGTCTTGTCGTCTTTAATGACAGATACATCCCACTTAAAATTGTTGGCGGACTCGGCATACTTCGATTGCTTCGCGACCGCGATAATGCGCTCCGCCACTCGCCTCACCGGCTCGACCTCCTGAGGATTCTGTGAGATGGGATGCTTGGG
>DATFCE010000095.1:0-5214 GCA_035253365.1 Nitrospiraceae bacterium | reverse complement strand
CAAGAAGGTTGCCGACTTCGCCGGAAAAATGTTCGCCTGTTTCGATAACGAAGATGCGCAGTATCTGGAAGTCAACCCGGTCGTAGTTCGCGAAAGCGACGGCAACCTGGTCGCGCTCGATGCGGTGACCTTGCTGGACGCCGATGCCAAGTTCCGCCATTCCGACTGGAATTTTCCGTTCGCAGCCGAGTTCGGACGCGCGTATACCAAAAACGAAACCGAAGTCATGGCGGTGGACTCCAAGATCAAAGGGTCGGTCAAGTTCATCGAAATTCCCGGCGGCGATACCGCGATGCTGCCGGCCGGCGGGGGCGCCAGCGTCTATTATTCGGATGCCGTCGTGGCTCGTGGCGGCAAGTTGGCCAACTACGCCGAATATTCCGGTGATCCTCCGGATTGGGCGGTGGAAGTGCTGACCGATAAAGTCTGCTCCTTGCCCGGTATCAAGAACATCATTGTGGGCGGCGCAATTGCGAACTTTACCGACGTGAAAAAGACGTTCGGCGGCATTATCGCCGGTTTCCGAAAGGCCAAAGCCGAGGGCAAAATGAAGGGCGTGAAAGTCTGGGTACGCCGGGGCGGCCCGCGCGAGAAAGAAGGACTCGAGGCCATGCGGGAGCTGCAAAACGAAGGCTTCGATATCCAGGTGTTCGACCGCCACACGCCGCTCACCGACATCGTCGACAAAGCGCTTGAGAAGAAATGATGATCTGGTGATTTGGTGAAGTGATGAATTACAAATCAGTAAATCGTAATTTCTGAATCAGGGGAGATCCCGATGAGTATCCTCGCCAATAAAGATACACACGTGGTGATTCAAGGCGGCGCGGCCGGGTTGAACGCGGCGCGGCGTATGGCTGAGTTCTGCTACATGATCAAGCGTCCGCTCAACGTTGACGCGTTCGTCTATCCCCCGGACGCCGGCAAGACAAACGAGTTGCCGTACGGAAACGGCCTCATCACCATTCCGGTCTACAAGAGCGTCGCGGACGCCACCGCCAATCACCCGCAGATCAACACGAGCCTTGTCTACATCGGCGCCGATCGCGCCTGTGCCGCCGGCATGGAAGCGCTGAACGATCCGAAAATCCAACTCGTGTCCATGATCACGGAAGGTGTGCCGGAAAAGGATGCCAAATTGCTCGCGCGGCATGCCGTCAAGCTCGGCAAGACTTTTAATGGTCCCTCGTCCATCGGCATTGTTTCAGCCGGATCGTGCCGTCTCGGTGTCATCGGGGGCGCGTTCGACAATCTGGTCGCTTGCAAGCTGTACCGCGAGGGGTCGTTCGGGGTCGTTACGAAGTCGGGCGGGCTATCGAATGAAATTATCTGGATCTGTTCGCAATTTGCCGACGGGATTACCACCGCGATCGGCATCGGCGGCGATGCGTATCCCGGTACTGACTATGTGTCGTATCTGGAAAAGTTCGAGCAGGATCCCCAGACAAAGGCCGTGGTCATCGTCGGCGAGATGGGCGGCGATCTGGAAGAGCGAGCGGCCGAATGGTATGGCGCGAAGAAGCGACGGATCAAGCTGTTGGCCGTCGTCTCCGGCTTCTGTCAGGAGAGCTTACCGAAGGGCATGAAGTTCGGCCACGCGGGCGCGAAAGAAGGCATGAAGGGCGAGGGATCGGCGCGGTCCAAGTCCGATGCGCTGAAGAAAGCCGGCGCCCTCGTGCCGGACACGTTTGGTGCCTTGGGACCGGCCATCAAGCAGACCTATGAGGAATTCGTCAAGAGCGGCCAGGTGCGACCCATTCCGGAACTCAGCCCCGCCGATATGCCGAAGCTGCCCAAGACCGTCGAAGAGAGCATGAAATCCGGCGAAGTCATGGTCGCTCCGCTGATCAAGACCACGATCAGCGACGACCGGGGCGATGAGCCGCTGTACGACGGATATCCAGCTTCCGAACTGATCAACAAAGGCTACGAGATTCCGCATGTCATGGGGCTACTGTGGGACAAGCGGTTGATCTCGAAGCAGGAAGCCGAGATCATCAAGCGCATCATGATGCTGTCGGCCGATCACGGCCCATGCGTGAGCGGAGCTTTGGGGACCATTATCGCGGCCTGCGCAGGCATCGGCATGTCGCAATCCGTCGCCGCAGGTCTCATCATGATCGGCCCGCGCTTCGGCGGCGCCGTCACGGACGCCGGCCGCTATTTCAAGCATGCCATCGACAATAAGATGTCGGTGGACGACTTTCTGGGCTACATGAAAAAGAATGTCGGTCCAGTACCAGGGATCGGCCATCGCGTGAAAAGCGTAAGAAATCCGGACAAGCGCGTCAAAGAGTTGGTCTCCTATGTGAAGAGCCTCGGCATTCCAACCCCGCATTTGGATTTCGCTTTGTCGGTCGAGAAGGTCACTTCGGCCAAGAAAGATAACCTGATTCTCAACGTGGACGGCACGATGGCCGCCGTGCTGGTGGACATCGGGTTCCCAGTGGAGAGCCTGAACGGCTTTTTTATCCTGTCGCGCACGATCGGGTTGATCGGACATTGGGTCGATCAAAAGCGCCAGGAAAGCCGGTTGATTCGTCTGTTCGATTATCTCGTCAACTACGCCGCGCCCAAACGGCGGGAAGTGCCGCCACTCAAATAATAGTGCTGAGTTATGAGTGCTGAGTTGAAGCTAAGACTCAACACTCAAAACTAAAAACTGGAGTGAAGCCATGTCGATCGAATTAGCCCAAAAACTGTATGCGTCGATGCCGGAGAAGTTGGCGAAGGCTCGCAAGAAATTCGGCCGCGCCTTGACGTTGACCGAAAAAATCCTCGTCTCGCACGCCGATAACTTCGACACTCAGGTCTGGGAGCGGGGCAAGGCCATGCTGGCCCTGCGACCCGATCGAGTCGCGATGCAAGATGCAACTGCACAGATGGCGATGTTGCAGTTCATGCAAGCCGGCAAAAAGAAGGTCGCCGTGCCGAGCACGATCCATTGCGATCACTTGATTCGCGCGGAAATCGGTTCTGAGAAAGATTTGTTGCGGGCGATGGACGAGAACAAGGAGGTGTATAACTTCCTTGCCTCTTCGGCCAAAAAATACGGCATCGGGTTTTGGAAGCCGGGCGCGGGCATCATCCATCAAGTGGTGTTGGAAAACTATGCCTTCCCCGGCGGCTTGATCATCGGCACCGATTCACATACCCCGAATGGCGGCGGATTGGGCATGCTGGCCATCGGCGTTGGCGGTGCGGATGCCGGTGAAGTCATGGCGGGCCTGCCGTGGGAAGTGCTGCATCCTAAATTAATCGGCGTCAGACTGACCGGTAAATTGAACGGCTGGGCCTCTCCCAAAGATGTTATTCTCTATATTTGCGGATTGCTGACCGTGAAAGGCGGGACGAACAAGATCGTCGAGTACTTCGGCCCCGGCGCCGAGACGATCAGCGCCACCGGCAAGGGCACGATCACCAACATGGGGGCGGAGCTGGGCGCGACGACCTCGATCTTCCCGTTTGATCAGAAAATGGTCGCCTATTTAAATCTGACGGATCGCGCCGATATCGCCAAGCTGGCTGAGGCGAACCGGGAACTTCTGGTAGCCGATCCCGAAGTGCTGCAATCACCGGAAAAGCATTTCGATCAAATCGTGGAAATCGATCTCTCGAAATTGGAACCGCACGTGGTGGGCCCCCACACGCCGGACCTCGCTCGGCCGATCTCGAAAATGGCGGATGAAGCTAAGGAGAAAGGCTATCCGGTCGAGCTCAAGGCCGCGCTGATCGGAAGCTGCACGAACTCGTCATATGAGGACATCGGGCGGGCGGCGCACATTGCGCGGCAAGGGCTGAAAGCCGGACTGAAAGCAAAATCTCCGTTCCTCGTCACGCCGGGATCGGAGCGGATCTTCCATACGATGAAACGCGAAGGCTTCATGCAGACGTTCGAGGAGATGGGCGGAACGGTGTTGGCAAATGCCTGCGGGCCTTGCATCGGACAATGGAAGCGCGCCGACGGAGTGAAGGGAAAGGCTGATTCGATTGTCAGCTCCTTCAATCGCAACTTTCCGGGCCGCAACGACGGCATCAACGAAACACTGTCTTTCCTCGCGAGTCCGGAAGTCGTGACCGCGTACGCGTTCGCCGGCAATCTCGGCTTCGATCCGGTACGCGGCAGCTTGAGGACGGCTGATGGAAAAGAACTTAAGTTCGAGCCGCCGCAGGGCGATGAACTGCCGGCAAAAGGATTCGCCAAGGGCGAAGAAGGATTGATTGCGCCCGCGGAAAACGGCGACGCCATTACCGTGGATATTCCGCCGACTAGCGAGCGACTCCAGTTGCTGCAACCGTTCCCCCGTTGGGACGGCAAGGATTTCGAAAAGCTGCCGCTGTTGATTAAGACCAAAGGCAAGACGACGACCGATCACATTTCTCCCGCCGGACCGTGGCTCAAATATCGCGGCCATCTGGACAAGATCAGCGACAACATGTTCTTGGGCGCCAATAGCTCCTTTTCATCCGAGCTCGGCAAGGGAACCGACGTGCTCACGGGGGAAAGCGGTCTGACGATCGCGCAGATCGCGCGGCGCTACAAGGCCAAGGGGATTGGATCCGTGGTGGTCGGCGACGAGAATTACGGTGAAGGCAGTAGCCGCGAGCATGCGGCGATGTCCCCGCGATTTCTCGGTGTGAAGGCCGTCATCACCCGTAGCTTCGCCCGCATCCATGAGACCAATTTGAAGAAACAAGGGATTCTGGCGCTCACGTTTGCCGATCCCAAGGACTACGACAAGATCGAACAGCAGGACCGCATCAGTATCGTAGGATTGCAACACCTTGCACCCGGGAAGCCGGTGCAGATCGTTATCCATAAGCCCGACGGGAAAGACGTGACCATCCAAGCCAATCACAGCATGAGCGAGCAGCAGATCGCCTGGTTCAAAGCCGGATCGGCGCTGAACGCGTTGAACTAACCAGACGCTGAAAGAGGAAAACCATGACAACAAAAGCATCCAAAATTCTATATACCAAAACTGACGAAGCGCCGGCGCTGGCGACCTATTCGTTTCTTCCGATCGTGAACGCCTTCACAAAGGCGGCCGGCGTATCCGTCGAATTGAGGGATATCTCGCTGGCGGGGCGTATCCTCGCCGTGTTCCCCGAATATTTGACGGCGCAACAAAAGCAATCGGACGATCTGGCCGAATTGGGTGAACTTGCCAAGACGCCGGAGGCCAATATCATCAAGCTGCCCAACATCAGCGC
>DATFCE010000094.1:0-2521 GCA_035253365.1 Nitrospiraceae bacterium | reverse complement strand
GTGTTGGTGTAATCGATCACCTCCGTCGCGCCGAGCTTTCGGATGTGCGCCTGCGCGTTGTCGCGAGCGGTGGCGATGACCTGCGCACCACGCTGGGCTGCAAGCTGAACGATATAGCCGCCTACGCCGCCGGTCGCGCCGACAATCAGAATTGTCTCCCCGCTCTTCACCCCCACGGCATTCACGGCGGCCAAGGCTGTCAGTCCTGGTATGGGCAGTCCCGCTGCGTGAGCAAAATCGATCGTCTTCGGCTTGCGCGCGATCTTGGTCGAATCGGTGACCCTGACATACTGGGCGTAGGTGCCGGCCAGCCAGAACGAGCCATAGACCTCGTCGCCGACCTTGAACTGCTTGGCATCGCGTCCAACTTGCACGATCTCTCCAGCGGCATCCTGCCCAAGCACGTAGGGAAACCGCAGGTCGCCGAATGATCGCTTTCCATCACGGATCTTCCAGTCGAGCGGATTGACACCGGCGGCCCGCACCCGAATGAGAAAATCGGCCGCCCCAACTTCGGGTGTTGGAAGCTCTCGGACCGCCCCGGTTTCACCCAGGCTGTCAATGACAAATGCGCGCATGGTGGATGGAATCTGCTTTTGTTGTCTCGCTGTTTCCATGGCATCGTCTCCTCTCTGCGAGTATGGCTATCATCGCTTCAAGCAAGCGGATCGGACCCGTCGCTATGCCCAAACGCACCGATTCTGCCGGCCCCCGACGCAGACTCAACTGATGCGCCTTCCTTCTGCCAGGGCGAGCAGCGTCCGGAGATATTCCGCCTGGGAGAAGACGAGCGGATAGTTGCCGAGAAAGCCGCCGGAACGGGCATCGACTTCTTCGGCAAAGAGTCCCACCTCTCCGGCGGTCTGTTCGGCCCGCTTGACAATCGCTTCCGCTTTGTCGAGACGTCCCGCTTTCGCAAAGCTCGTCGCCAGCCAGAAGGTGCACGGCAAAAAGGCGCCTTCGAACTCGCCAAGCAGGAGATCGTCCTGTTCCAACGTATGCGAAGGGTGGAAGCGGTAGACCAGGCCATTGATCGTCAGGTGCTCCTCGATCGCGTCAAGCGTGGCCTGAACGCGGGGATGGGTGGCCGGCAGAAAATCCATCACCGGGATCAACAGCGCGGATGCGTCAAGCGTATCATCGTCATAGCGCTGGCGGAACGATCTCAATGCATCGCTCCAGCCGCGCTCCATCACTTCCGTATGGATGGCGTCCCTTGCCGCAGCCCAATGATCGGTGCCTTCGAGCCGACCAATCCGTTCGGCAATCTTCAGCGCCCGGTCCAGAGCGACCCAGCTCATGACCTTGCTGCTAACGTAGTGTTTGAGCTGCGACAACTCCCAAATGCCCGAATCCGGCTTTTGCCAATTCGCGGCCGTATATTCGGCCGCACGGCGGACTGTCTGCCAACACTCCTCATACCACTCGCCGCCGTGGACCAGGTAAATAAATGCACACCCGATCAGATAGCCCAACGAGTCGAGTTGACGTTGTGTATAGGCATGATTGCCGATTCGGACCGGAATGGATCCTCGATACCCTCGCAATTCTTTCCGTTCATGTTCGCTCACATCGGTCTCTCCGCTGAGACGGTACATGATCTGAAGAGGTGAATCGGTGGCGGAGTCCCGCCGGGCCAGCCACCCCATAAAGTACGATGCCGATCGAGTATCCCCGGCGAGGGCCATCATGGCCATCGCCAGCGAAGCGTCACGAATCCATGCAAAGCGATAGTCATAATTCAAATCGCCGCCGAGGCGCTCGGGAAGCGAGGTCGTCGGAGCCGCCACGACGGACCCGGCCGGGGCAAACGTCGAGAGATGAATCAAGAGGGCGGAACGGCGGACATCGCGCATGCATGGCCCCGAATAGGCGAGACCAGCCATGCAATGTTTCCAATACTCCATGGTCTTGTAGAGCACATCAGATAGTTGCTTGGAAGACCATGGCCCGGGAGGGCGTCCCATACTGAGCACGGCCCAAAACTCCTGACCCTGCTTCAGCGTCATGGCGTGCGACGCCCCACTTCGCTGTACCTGCACATTAATGCTGCTCCAGACATGGATTTGGTCTCTTCCGGTCTGGAAGACAAGCCCTCCGTCCGCGGGCTGTATGTCCGTTTCCTCAAAGTCGAATCTAGGGTGAATGACGAACAAACAGTCTGCGGATCCGCGAACGCACCGCAACTTGCGGATCAGGATCCGTTGAGGCTCTTCCTCCCGTGATCGATCGTTCTGCGGCCACGCCATGCAGTCGATCAGCTCCAACTCGAAGCTCGCCGAGGTCCATCTCGTTATGAGGATTCCGCTATCATCGCCGTACGCCTGGCGCCCGAACTCCAACGCGGCCGGCCCGAGCCGGCAAAACCCTCCCTTCGCTGGATCCAAGAGCGCGCCAAACACAGGAGGGTCGTCAAAATTCGGCGCGCACCACCAGTCGATGGTTCCGTCCGCCGCGACGAGGGCGACCGTACGCCGGTCGCCGATCATGCCATGTTTCTCAATTGCGGGATACGGGACAA
>DATFCE010000093.1:0-10055 GCA_035253365.1 Nitrospiraceae bacterium | reverse complement strand
CGATGTCCGTTTTGACGGCATCCATCGCGACCCGATAATCGCGGTCCAGTCCCGTCTCGACGAGAGCCGGTGGCACGTCGTACCCGTGTTGAGTCGTAAAATTCTGCTGGATTTGCTGGCAGCGCCGGTGCCTGTGCAGATCGCGCCATCCGCCGATGTCCATCAGGATGTCGAAGATAAAGGCGTAGCCGCTGCGAAATTCCCTGATGAGTTCGTCGTACGGCCCCCGCTTCCTCACGGCGACTTCGATCAACTCGTGCTTTTGCTTCTCGGTCCAGTCCTGGACGACTTGCACAATCTTCCTGTACGGCACGTGCGTCACTCGGTAGATCAGGGTGGCGGCCACTTCGTCGACCGGATGGTGCGGCTCGATGAGATCGACAGAGTCGACGGTCTCCGTCGGCGGGGATGCCGGCCGGTCCAATCCTGTTCCCTGTAGCGCTTCCCGCACATATCGACTGAGGTCGGTATAGATCTCCGTGAGGTAGGCGCTCGGCTTGGCGTGTCGGGCCAAGGTGGGGGCCAGCGGCTCGTTGAACGAGCCTGACTGCCCGGACAGCTCGCCCCACACATTGACCGGTGGACGGCCGCACGCGTCTTTCAATTCTTCAGCGATCGCGTTGAGTTCGGGGAGTTGCGTGGAGAGAAGGCGCGTGATTTGTTTCTCGAGCGTTCGGATGCTGACGACCTGCCCCACGTTGGTCCGAACGGCCAGCGGTAAGACATAGCGAGTCACATCGAACGCGCGAGCGGCGATGGTGCGATCATAGTCGGCGGGTTTCATGCTCTCGGGTTTCCGGCTTCGTTCCGACAGGAAGCGACGCAACGGCTCATGCAACAGGCTATAGACGTTAAAAAGACTGCCAAGAATCCCGCGATACGTCCCTTCGGTCTCCGTACCGCGAATCGATTCCGGCACGATGCACCCGCTGGGACCGAAATTTTGGTATCGGCTCGATTTGGCTTGCCCATCCCAGAGCGGCTCGTCTTCCAGACGAATGGCCGCTAACTCAGAGATGTTCTCCAAGCAGATGATGACGTGGCCCAGATCGGCGATCGAGGCATGGCCGTAGGCGAAATAAAACTGTTCCCAAAACTTCTCCGACGAGTGACCGTGCACCCACCGGAGACTATCTTCGATGGAGTCCGCGGAGCGGCTGTACCGCGCCAGCGCATACGCCGACTTCTCGGGCGGCATAGGCGCCACGGCGATCACGCGTCTGGTTGGTCCGTCCGAACTCACGTTCTTTCCTCTGATCTCAGAGAGCCGCACTATAGCGCCGGGCTACTAAGGCGTGCAAGTTTACCGTTGTGATCATCGATTTTCGCAGAACGACACCGCTCGGAGCGCGCGTTGACTTGCCTTCGAACCGAACGCTATAGTGACCGTTCGGTATCACATCTCAATCTTTTATCTCTTTGACGGTCGCTCAAAATGACCTTCCAGCTTTGTTCTCGGCTCGCCAGCATCCTCAATGTACCCCCGAGGGTACACCTGCGGTGCTAGCTTCGCCTGCGGCCGCGCTGGAAGGTCATTTTGAGCGACCGTGTTGGCTTCTATGATCCATAGCATCAAAGGCGTCAAAGACATCCTTCCCGGCGACATCGGTCGGTGGCAGACGATCGAGGCGACGGCACGTCGTCTGTCGACCCTGTTCGGGTTTGAGGAAATCCGGGTGCCGATTTTTGAGCTGACGGAATTGTTCGCTCGAAGCATCGGGACCAGCACCGACATTGTCGAAAAAGAGATGTACACGTTTCAAGATCGGGACGGAAAATCGCTCACGCTCCGGCCGGAAGGCACCGCCGGCGTGGTGAGGGCCTATATCGAGCATAACTTAAGCGCGGCCCCCACGGCTCAGAAGTTGTATTATCTCGGCCCCATGTTTCGGCATGAGCGCCCGCAAGCCGGCCGCCTCCGGCAATTTCATCAATACGGCGTGGAATCGTTCGGGAGCTCCAGTCCGTTGGCGGATGTGGAGGTCATCGCGTTGCTGTGGCGTGTGCTCACTAGCTTGCAGCTTCCCGGCTTGGCCCTTGAAATCAATAACCTGGGCAGCGGCGACGATCGTCCCGCCTACACGGCGGTTCTGGTTGACTTCCTCACGCAACAGAAACATCGGCTGTGCCCCAATTGCGTTCGGCGGATGGAGACCAATCCTCTTCGTGTGCTGGATTGCAAGACCCCCGCGTGCCGCGAAGCGACCGAAGGGGCTCCGAAAATCACCGATCATCTTTCGCCGGCCTCACAACGGCACTTCTCGGATGTCCTGTCCGGCTTGAGCGATCTCGGGATCGCCTACACGTTGAATCCCCGCCTGGTCCGGGGACTGGACTACTACACACTGACCGCGTTTGAAGTGACTTCACGGCATCTCGGCGCGCAGAATGCAGTCGGCGCCGGCGGCCGTTATGACGGCCTGGTCGAATTACTGGGGGGACCCAAGACACCCGCCGTTGGTTTCGCCGTGGGCATTGAACGCGTGTCGCTCATGCTTCCGGAATCTGTCGTTCCTGCTCCGTCAACCCCGGTCTATGTCGCCGCCTTCGGCCCACAAGGCCTCCCGGCGGGGATGCGGGTTCTTCACGAGCTTCGCTCATACGGTATCGCCGCCGATACCGACTATCGGGCCGCCACGCTGAAAGCTCAGCTTCGCCAGGCGGATCGCCTGGGAGCCGTCTTTGTGCTCATCATCGGAGATGATGAGGCAACCAAAGGGTATGCCCTGCTTCGCAATATGACCACCAAACAGCAGGAAGAACTTCCGATCCGTTCGGCCGCGGCGACCGTCTCCACGCGGGCCGGTTCAAATAAATTCTCCCCGTATTTTCCAGTTGACAAGGAAGCCAGGAACGAGTAATTTTCTCAAGTCTTATCAATAGGTAATGCCATTCATTGGTGACCTCTCACAGTGCAACCCTATGCAAAAAAAGAAGCTTGGCATCCTGTTATCCACACCCCCTTCTCATCCCAATGCGACCACTGTCGCCCGTCTCTGTGAGGAGGGACTGCAATCGCATCTCGATGTCTATCTGTATCTGATTGATGAAGGGGTCCACAACCTCCATGACGCCCGTCTGCTCACGCTTTCGGACACGGGGGTCAAGCTATTCGTGTGCGCATATGGGTGCCAACAACATTCCGTACCGACCCAAGATCTTCACGCCGGCGTCCAGTTATGCGGTCTCGTCGTTCTCTCCAATATGATCAACGGATGTGATCGCTTCGTGGCCTTTAATTAGATTCAACGGAGATTCGTGCCTCTCAGCATCGTCGTCGTGATCCGCGAGGACCCTAAGAAAACGTCCCGGGCCGTGGAGGCGCTGCGTATCGCGCTCGGTCTCGCGACCGGCGCGAACCCTTTAACGATCATCTTGTTGAACGAGGCCCCCCTTCTGCTGAGCGAAGAGACGGACGACATTGTGGATGGAGAGATCCTGGAAAAGCATGGGCCGGTCTTTAAGGAGCTGAAGACGCCATTCGTGCTGCTACAGGGGGCAAGGACTCGGATCGCGCTGGATGCGGATTTTCAGACTCGCGAGGCGTCCGGAGAGGAGATCGCCACCCTCATAACGTCAACAGATCGGGTCTTGGTGTTTTGATCGCTCGGATCGCGGGACCTGACATGCGCAAATTGCTCTATCTGATGAAAAGTGCGACCGTTCCCTGGTCCATGTTGTCGGAGCCTCGCCATGCCGATCTGGACGTGTCGGTCATTTTGATTCAGGAGGGCGTGACGTTAAAGCAGGTGCATGCGGATCATGTGTATGTGCTCTCGGAAGATGCCATGAATCGCGGGATTACACCCGCCTTTCCGACTGTCTCTTATCGCGATATGGTGCGGATGATGTTCGAGGCAGACTCCGTGATTGCATTGTGACGCTGCTCTTCTCTTACGATGAGTATTCAGGTGAAGACCCTTCGTCATCGGAGTAGGAGTCATAGGGCCTGTGGACAGACGTGATGAGTTTCAACTCCTCGTTTTTGTAGGAATCTTTGTCAGCGTCGTGTAAGCTGGCTGGAGGGATAACCAAACGGGCATGCCGTGGACAGGGTTCGCATAACCTGTGCACCTCGGTGAACAGCATGGGATCGAGAACATGTGGTCCAATTGGTCGGTCGATCGTCTCTGAAAGGTAGGGTGCGATGCACAATCGACAAAGAGATGATTTATCAACAGATGTTAATAAGCCTGTGCATAAGTGGAGGTCCTCAGTCATGGAAGTGGACGCTGTTTGGGAAGAGGCTCTGGCGTATATCGAAGCTAAGGTTCCCAAACAAGTGTTCGAGACATGGTTTATTCCGTTGCATTTCAGTGGGATCGAAGATTTATCGGCTCGACTGGAAGTCCCCAACAAGTTCTTTGGAGAATGGCTCAACCAGCATCATCGTGATTTGCTTTCAGAAGCAATCGCGATGGCCTATGGGCATGAGGAAAGGGATATCGCCGTGGAGTTCATCACGAATCCTAAGGCATCCGAACGGGTCTCCCCCGTTCCGCCCGCCGAGCCGCCGCCTGAAGGACGCACGGCTCAGTCGAGCCGGCAGCGGAGAGTGGTCCATCTCAATCCGAAATACACCTTCAAGAGCTTCGTGGTCGGCGCGAGCAATCAATTTGCCCACGCGGCCAGTCGCGCCGTGGCCGACTCCCCGGCCAAGGCCTATAATCCCCTGTTTATCTATGGCGGCGTGGGCCTGGGAAAGACGCACCTGTTGAATGCGATCGGCAATCAGTTGGCGGAACGGCCGGACGTCCGGATCGCGTATGTGACGACGGAGCAATTCACCAACGAAGTGATCAATTCGATTCGGTACGACAAGATGATGGAGTTGCGCAAGCGATACCGGAACATCGATATGCTGCTCGTGGACGATGTCCAATTCCTGGCCGGGAAAGAACGGACGCAGGAAGAATTCTTCCACACGTTCAACACGCTGTACGAGGCGCAGAAACAAATCGTGCTGTCCAGCGACCGGTTCCCCAAGGAAATGCCCGACATGGAGGAGCGGCTTCGTTCGCGCTTTGAATGGGGATTAATCGCGGACCTCCAAGCTCCGGATGTGGAAACCCGTATCGCTATCCTTCGGAAAAAGGCCGATGACGAAGGAATTGCGCTGCCCGATGACGTCGTTCAGTTTCTCGCCGAAAATATGAAAAGCAATATACGCGAACTGGAAGGCTCGCTCGTCCGGCTGGGCGCGTATTCATCGTTGACCGGGCAGATCATCACGATGGACATGGCGAAAAACGTTCTGCGCGACATCATCGGCGAGAAGAAGAAAATCATTACGATGGATGACATCGAAGAGGCCGTCGCGGCGCGCTTTCATGTGAAGATCACGGAGATAAAATCGCGGCGGCGAAGCAAGACCCTGGTGTATCCGCGGCAGATCGCCATGTATTTGTCCCGCGAGCTGACCGACTCCTCCTATCCGGAGATCGGCCGGCATTTCGGAGGCAAAGACCATACGACGATCATCCATGCCTGTAAGCAAATTGCGAAAGCGAAGGAGATCGATCTCACGTTACGGTCCACGCTGGAGAGCTTGAAGGACCAGATCACAAAAGGGTAAAGGTCGTCCGGACCACGGCACGGGAAAAGGCACGTCTTGGCGTGCCTGAGGCTGGGCGGGTGAGATAGCAAAAGGCACGTCACACGGGACAAGAACTGGCCTAGTCCCGTTCAGGGCTGGGCGGGTGAAATAGTAGTCATTGGAGAGGTACCATGAAGCTACGAATCTCGCGGGATGAGCTGTTGACCGGCCTGCAACGGGTGCAGGGGGTGGTGGAGAAGCGCAATACGATGCCGATACTCTCCAACATCCTCCTGGAGGCAAAATCGGACGGCGTGGATATTCTGGCCACCGATCTGGAAATCGGGATGCGCGGGCTGTACAAAGCGACGGTCCACGAGCCGGGCGCCGTGACCCTATCCGCCCGCAAGCTCTATGAGATTTTAAAAGAGCTGAGGGACGGCGAGATCGATATGACCGTCGCCGACAACAAGTGGACCACGATTCAGGCAGGCAAGAGCCAATTCAAGATTGTGGGACTTCCCAGCACCGATTATCCGGCCATGCCGGCGATCGATCGCGAGGGATTGACGCCGTTAGCGGGGATCGGACTGACCGACTTGATCCGCAAAACGCTGTTTGCGGTGGGTGACAATGATGCCCGGTATATTCTCAACGGACTTCTGGTGACGTTGGCGGCGACGGATAAAAAGGCGGTCCTTCGGCTCGTGGGGACCGACGGCCACCGGCTGGCGGTCGCCGAGCAGGAAATGACCGGCGCGGCCGTCAAAGAGGCGCCGAAGGAGATGAAGGCCATTATTCCCAAAAAAGCCGCGCACGAAATGCGGCGTCTCTTGGAAGAAGGCGGGGATGGCGAGCCGCTCATCGGCTTTACCAAAAACCTGATGATTTTCCGCAAAAGCGGCCTGTTGTTGACGTCCCGGCTGATGGAAGGCAATTATCCCAACTATCAACAGGTGATTCCCAAGGAGCAGTCCAAACAGGTCATCGTCGATAAAGCCGAGTTTGAAGGCGCGCTGCGGCGGGTGGCCGTGCTGTCTCGCGACAAGACACACGCCATCAAACTGACGCTCTCGCCGAACCGCATGACTTTATTCTCCAGCAATCCGGATTTCGGGGAGGCGACGGAAGAGCTGACGGCGAAATATGCCGGCGAGGCGTTGACCACCGGGTTCAATGCCCGATATTTATTAGATGTCCTGAGCGTCGCGGACGGCGAGTCGGTCTCGCTGCAAATGGAAACGCCGCTGAGTCCGTGTTTGATTCGCGAGCCGGGGAATAGTGGCTTTACATGCGTGGTCATGCCCATCAAAGTGTAACGAGGCTGAAACCAGTCTCCAGCTTTGTTCTCGGTCGGTCGGGCGCCTCAACGTACTCACATGTACGCCTCGGCGCCCGACCTTCCTGCGGCCTCGCTGGAAGACCGGTTTGAGCCTCGTCGTTGGAATGAAACTAAGATAGGAGAAGGATGGCCAGCAAAGATACGGAAAGTCAGAAGTCTCAGGAGTCGGGCAAGGGCTACAGTCCGGACCTGATTAAGGTCTTGGAAGGGCTGGATGCGGTTCGGAAGCGGCCGGCGATGTACATCGGCAGCACCGGACAGGAAGGCCTGCATCACCTGGTCTATGAAGTCGTGGACAACAGTGTCGACGAGCACATGGCCGGGTTCGGAGAGACGATCGACGTGACGCTGCAAATCGACGGGAGCGTCATCGTCATCGACAACGGGCGCGGCATTCCAACCGGCATGCATTCGACGCAAAAACGATCCGCGGCCGAGGTGGCGCTGACCGTGCTGCACGCCGGAGGCAAGTTCGAGCAGGGGGCGTACACGGTCTCAGGCGGCCTGCATGGCGTCGGTATCTCGGTGGTCAATGCTCTCTCGGAGTGGCTCGAATTGGAAATCTGGCAGGACGGCCAGGTATTTGAACAAAAGTACGAGCGGGGGAAACCGCTGGCGCCGCTCAAGGTTACCGGCAAAACGAAAAAGCGCGGAACTAAGGTCACGTTCAAGCCGGATGCGCAGATCTTCGAAACTTTGGAATTCAGTTTCGACACGCTGGCTCAGCGGCTCCGCGAGCTGGCGTTCCTCAACAAGGGCCTGGCGATCACGCTCAAGGACGAGCGCAAGGAGAAGGAACAGGTCTTTCGGTACAAGGGCGGGATTGTCTCTTTCGTCGAGCACCTGAACGAGGCCAAGACGCCGCTGCACAAACCGATCTTCGTCGCCATTGAAAAAAGCGACATGATCCTGGAGGTCGCCCTTCAGTACAACGACGGGTACGCGGAAAATCTCTTTTCGTTCGCCAATAACATCAATACCCGCGAGGGCGGCACGCATCTCGTCGGCTTCAAGGCGGCGCTGACCCGCACGATCAATAATTACGCGAACGCGAACGACCTCCTCAAGAAGGACATGGAGTCGTTGACCGGCGATGATGTGCGGGAGGGACTGACCGGTGTCGTGAGCGTGAAACTGCGCAACCCGCAGTTCGAAGGCCAAACCAAGGCCAAGCTCGGCAACAGCGAGGTCAAAGGCATCGTCGAAGCGGCCGTCAACGAGGCGCTCGGCAATTACTTCGAAGAAAATCCGACGATCGCGCGCAAGATCATCGGCAAAGCCATCGACGCGGCGCGGGCGCGGGAAGCCGCGCGCAAGGCCAAGGAATTGATCCGGCGCAAGAGCGCGCTGGACGCGGGCTCGCTGCCCGGCAAGCTGGCCGATTGCTCCGAGAAAGATCCCGCGCATAGCGAGCTGTACATCGTCGAGGGTGACTCGGCCGGCGGCTCGGCGAAGCAGGGCCGCGATCGGAAGTTCCAAGCCATCCTGCCGATCAAGGGCAAAATCCTGAACGTCGAGCGGGCGCGGTTCGACAAAATGCTTTCGAGCGAAGAAATTCGAGTTCTCATCGTCGCGCTCGGCACCGGCATCGGGAGAAAACGGGAGGAGAGCGCGCCCGGCAAAGATGATAAAGAGGCCTTCGATATCGCGCGCGCCCGCTATCACAAGATTATTCTGATGACCGACGCCGACGTGGACGGCAGCCACATCCGGACGCTTCTGCTCACGTTTTTTTACCGGCAAATGGCGGAGCTCATCAATCACGGCTACATCTATATCGCGCAGCCGCCGCTCTTCCGAGTGAAGAAGGGCAAGACGGAGCGGTATCTCAAGGATGAAGCCGCGCTCAACGAGTATCTTTCGGATTTGGCGGTCGAAGACGTGCAGGTCTACGTCGAGAACGCGCAGGATTATGTCACGGGGCGCCGCCTGCTGCCGATTCTCAAAAAGCTGATCGCGTTTGAAAACCTCCTGGCCCGCTTTCGGAAGAAGCAGCATGAAACGGGCATTCTTCGCGCGTTCTTGGATGAACCGACGTTGGACCGGGATTTGCTGAAGAATGCGGCCGGCCTGAAGAAGGTCATCGCCAGCGTGAAAAAGACGCTGGTCGCGGCGTATCCCAAATCCAACGTGACGATCGACACGGCGGTGGAAGAGGAGCACCAATCCAACAAGATCATCTGCCGCGTGCCCATTGAGGGCATGGTGCACAGCGTAGAAATCACGCACGAGCTGGTGGGGTCGGCCGATTTTCGGGAACTGCAACGTCTGGCGCCCTCGGCCATCGGCTTGGGTCGCGCGCCGTACAAGATGAAGGTCGGCGACACGGAGACGGAGTACCGGTGGGCGCCGGATCTCCTCCGCGCCATTCTCGAGACCGGCAAGAAAGGGCTGACGCTCCAACGCTACAAAGGCCTCGGCGAAATGAATCCGGAGCAGCTTTGGGAAACCACGATGAATCCCGAGACGCGGACGCTGCTTCAGGTCAAGCTGGAAGACATTGCCGGCGTCGAGGACATCTTCTCGACCCTGATGGGCGATGAAGTCGAGCCGCGCCGCAATTTCATCCAACAGCACGCGCAGGAAGTCAAAAACCTCGATGTGTAGGTTGAGAGTCTTTGACTTAGAGGATGCTCAAAATGGTCATCCAGCGAGGCCCGAGAGAGTTTGGATGCCGAGGCGTACCGGGCAGGTACGTTGAGGCGTCCGAACGATCGAGAACGAAGCTGGGGGCCATTTTCAGCATCCGTGGGGTAAGAGATGCCTGTTGACGAACGCCTGATCCAAATCAACATCGAAGACGAGATGCGGTCGTCCTATCTCGATTACGCGATGAGCGTGATCGTGGGGCGCGCCTTGCCCGACGTCCGTGATGGACTGAAGCCCGTGCATCGCCGGATTCTGTACGGCATGAACGAGATGGGGCTCGTCTTCAATCGGGCCTATCGCAAGTCCGCCAAGATCGTCGGCGAGATCATGGGGAACTACCATCCGCACGGCGATTCGGCGATTTACGATACTCTGGTTCGGATGGCGCAGGACTTCAACATGCGCTATCCCCTCATCGACGGCCAAGGGAATTACGGCTCGGTCGATGGCGATCCGCCGGCCGCGATGCGGTATACCGAAGCGCGGCTGACGAAACTCGCCGGTGAGATGCTGGCGGACATCGACAAG
>DATFCE010000092.1:0-2244 GCA_035253365.1 Nitrospiraceae bacterium | reverse complement strand
CAAGAAATGTGAACCCGGCCGTCATACTGGGATTGTCGGGATTTTTCGGGTTGGGCGCTAACTCTTGCCCCGGCGTCAAATCGTCGTTGGCATCCATGAGCCCGCCCTTCTCTCCCAACTTCATGAGACTGGCGCGGATGGTGGGCGAATCCGGAGCAAACGGCGGAAGCGAGGGAAAGAGCCGTCCGAATTTTCCTTGATCGAAAAATCGGGAACGGGGGGGAACCTGATCTCTCAGAAACAGATGGCCATGTGCCGTCATGGTGTCCTCCTTGCCTGGTTAGGATGGTTAGAAAATGAGGGGGATGAACCGGCCCACTCATGCGGGAATAGTCTGATTGGATCTCGCGAGCACCTACTCTCACGAGCAAGAAGAACGCCGCGAAGAAGCGAAGGTCGGCGCGAGAAATTTCAACCGCTTAGGAATTTAACCCCGGCGTGAAGTCGTGGCAGTGTATCTGTTTAGGGCTCCATATTATCAATTCAGATACTTTTGGTATTCATCCGGGCAAGCAACCTCCATTGCCTTCGAATCATCGTCCCATACCCTCACGCATGCCGCCGGACCCTCCCATACCGGGCATGGCGCCACGGTCGAATTTCTTATAATCATCGGGGGCGGTAAAGAGATGTTCGTTCAGTGATTTCTTTTCCACCTTTGTCGCTTCCAATCGCATCTTCTCCGTTCCATCCGTGTCTTTGGTCACGACCCGAAGGGGGAAGAATCCTTGGTCTTTGAGCTCCTTCGCCCACGCGGACGCGCCATCGGACGACCGGCCCATACCGGGACGGTGCATGCCGGCGTAATAACCCATGCCTTTGGCGCCGCAAATTTCCGTCTCGCCGTCATCCGACTTCACCAGAATTTGCTCGCAGGTATATCCAAGGACGGTCTCGGTCTTTCCGCTTCTCGTAAAACTGATGTTGTTTTTGTTCCCTGCTGAATCCGTTTTGTTGTCATCGGTCATCGGCATTTCCATGACCATTTTTCGTTCAGGCATCAACAGCAAGGTTCTCTTCGCGTCAGGATCCACCACCACGTTGAATTGGGCAGGCCCTTCGCCCAGCTCGATCCGGACCTTGTTACCCTTGATGAGATAGTCGTACTCCCGCGCTTTACCGTCACGTGTACTCTTGAAATGCACAATGCCTTCAAACTCCTCTGCAAGGGCAAGACCGACGCTCAACAGACCCAGCATCACGACCCCGGCCGCCACTATGCTTCTCACCATGCGCATCGTATGGTCTCCTTGCCTACCTTAGAGATGATGTAAAGTCTCGACTCGACACAGACGGTCACTGTACCTTATCTCACGGCGAGAAAATAGCAGCAAACGCGACGCGATTATTGCCGTCGCCCGTATAGAAGAGTGACATTCACCCGGCGGCTTTCGTATTCATCCTTGAAGGTAAACCGGTCCGTTTCATGAAAGAGATCTGAATTGAAAACGACCGCCCGGTTGGCTCGATAGGGAATCGAGATCGCCTGTGCGCCGTTGTGCCTCAAGAACTCCCGTACCTGCGGCTCGCTTTTGCTGCTGTTGTACGCTTTGAAATTCCACTCCTTCGGCGCTTCCTTGTCCCAGACGATAAGCCCCCCCGTGTTCGGATCGAGATTCGCTTCGTCGGGTGTCAGCCAGAAATTCACATTGACCGCGGCCGCATCGGCGTGGATATTCAGTCCTTTTAATTCGCTGTCGTATTTGAATGCCCATGCCTGAGTCAGCAGATGCCGTTTGAAAATCGCCGGAAACCGTAATCGTAATTCTTCGGCGATCTGCAAGAGAAGCGGGCAGGCAAAGCCGTCGCCGAAGAAGGCGCCGAGATAGCCATTCTCATAATCTCGTTTCCAAACGGTAGACTCCAGGCAAAACCGGCGCAGCGACTGCAACGCCCCATCGTTCAACAGATGATCGATATACATGACCTCCGGCGTGCCGGCCGTATAGCGCGCCTCAATCGCCGGCACATCCAGTGCCGGATTGAGCGCGCCGGCCTTGAGCGCCGACCCCTCCCCGTAATGAATAATGCGATTGAAGATCGGCGAGATCGTCATCAGCTCTTCGCGGCCGACTCGTATCCGGCCTGTCTCAGCGTGAGGATCGAGGCGCTGCCTAAGCCGCTTGAGCTCCTGCAGGCAGGGTCCATAGCTCTCATGGATCATTCGACGATCGAGGAGATAAGTCATCTGTTCCGTCTCATGCTTGAGTTTCGATCTCGACATACGTTGATCCGGCACAGGTC